>NZ_JBSFLV010000056.1:0-59830 GCF_053599215.1 Streptomyces sp. NPDC001002
GGAAAGCGAGCGGGTCAGCTCTTGGTGAAGCGGTACGTCTTGCTGTCCGTCAGCACACAGAAGCCCGGCGACACGACGATCACGCGCAGGGTGCCACCATGACGAGGGTGGGGCGCTGGAGCTGCTCGATCATCCACGCGGTGGTGGCGGACTTGCCGGTGCCGGTCGCGCCGAGCAGGACGACGTCCCTCTCGCCGGCCTCCACGCGCTTGGCCAGCTCGGCGATGGCCGCCGGCTGGTCGCCGCTGGGCTGGTAGGAGCTGACGACCTCGAAGGGCGCCACCGTGCGTTCGATGTTGGAAACGGGCCGCATGACACCAACCGTACGACCCGCCACTGACAACGCGGTCGGATCAGCGGTTCTGCGGGGTCCGTGAGCCGCGCTCGCCGACGTGGCGGCGGATGCGCGGCGACGAGTGGCGGCCCGGGTGGTGGATGTCGGGGTGGGGGTGGGCGGGGACGCCCGGCTTGTGTTCGACGGGGGTCCAGGCGGGTTTCGCGACCATCAGCGGGTCGAAGAGCACGACCACGCCGGCGAGCAGCAGGAAGGCCAGCGGGCCGACGAGCATGAGGGCGAGCAGGCCCGTGGTCGAGTCGCCGGTGGTGGGGTCGCTCGTGGTGTGCAGGTGGACGCTGAGGGCGGCCATGCCCATGTAGTGCATGCCGGTGACGGCGAGCCCCATGACGAGACTGGCGCCCACGCTCCACAGGATGCCCTTGACCTGTCCGGCCGCCCAGAGCGCGGCGGTGGCGGCGGCCATCGCGACGACGACGGAGGCGGCGACGGTGAGGGTGTTGTACTGGAGGGTTCCGTCCAGGCGCATGCCGGCCATGCCCAGGTAGTGCATGGAGGCGATGCCCAGACCGGTGATGGTGCCCCCGGTGAACAGGGCCGCTCCGGACGCGCCCTTGTAGCCGACTATGAAAATCCCGACGCCCACCATGACGACGGCGACGGCGAGGCTGGCGAACGTCATCGGCTTGTCGTAGTGGATCGGCGCCTGTTCGACCGTGAAGCCCATCATGGCGACGAAGTGCATGGTCCATATGCCGGAGCCGATGGCCGCCGAGCCGAGGGCGAGCCAGCCGGGGCGCCAGGAACCCGCGACGATCATGGATCTGGTGGTGCAGCGAAGGCCCAGAGCCCCGCCCAGGCAGGCCATGAGATAGGCCACCAGCGGTGTGACGAGTCCGTACCTGAATCCGTCGACCGTGCCTTGCATGCGCGGCTGTCCTTCCCGCCCTCTTGTGTCGCTGAATCCCCGAAATGCGCCCCCTCCCAGGACCGCCCGAGCGGCCAGGGTTGACGCAGAGAGTATGACCCCCGCCGGAATGGTCGAACGATTTTCCGGCAAAGAAACACGCTGTTGCCCCAGTTGTGCGGCCCTGGTGAGCGGGCTTGGACAACTCCATTCAATGTGTGGTCATTGTGCACCGTGCCGATCATCACCCTCTGCTGTCACAGTTGATCTGTCCGTGATCTCTCGACGCGAGGAGCACGCATGTACGCGCGCGTAGTCGCCGCCCTCACCGCCGCGCTCCTGGGGACCGTCGCCCTGCCGCTTCCCACCTCCGACGCCCGGGCGCGCGAC
Source organism: Streptomyces sp. NPDC001002 (assembly GCF_053599215.1). Lineage (NCBI taxonomy): Bacteria > Bacillati > Actinomycetota > Actinomycetes > Kitasatosporales > Streptomycetaceae > Streptomyces > Streptomyces sp. NPDC001002. Next base: position 1,593 of record NZ_JBSFLV010000056.1, read on the forward strand.
GTCGTCGAGCCGCCCTCCGTCGTCGCCCACCGGGGTGCTTCCACCCTGGCTCCTGAGAACACCCTGGCCGCTGTCGACGCCGCGGCCGGGCTGGGCGTCGACTGGGTCGAGAACGACGTCCAGCGCACCAAGGACGGCGAACTCGTCGTGATCCACGACGACGGCCTGCGGCGCACGACCGACGTGGAGGAGGTCTTCCCCGGCCGTGCTCCGTGGAAGGTGAAGGACTTCACCGCGGCGGAGATCGCCCGCCTGGACGCGGGAAGCTGGTTCGCCTCCCGTTTCGCAGGGGTGCGCGTGCCCACCCTCGATCAGTACATGCGCCGGGTCGCGGACAACGGCCAGAACCTGCTGTTGGAGATCAAGAATCCGGAGCTGTACCCCGGCATCGAGCAGCAGATCCTGAAGCTTCTCGGCGACGAGGGCTGGCTGGATCGGCCGTATCCGGACAGCCGGCTGATCGTGCAGAGCTTCAGCGCGGACAGCATCCGGATCGTCCACGACCTCGCGCCCGGCGTCACCACTGCCCTCCTCGGGACACCGCCGGCGGCAGACCTCCCCGGGTACGCGGCCTTCACCGACGGGATCAACCCCTCGTACGCCTCGATCTCGACCGGGTACGTCTCCGCCGCACACGCCCTCACCGGCCCGCACGGCAGACCGCTCGCGGTCCTCGCCTGGACCGTCGACGACGCGGCGACCGCCCTGAGAGTGACCCGCTACGGCGTCGACGGCATCATCAGCAACAGGCCCGACGTGGTCCGGGAGGCGCTGCGCGAGCGGTGAATCCGGTCCGGCCTCTGGGAGCCGACGGCAGCCTGGCGCCCGTTCCCCGGGCGTTGTCAGTGGCGGGTCGTACGGTGGGCGCATGGACAGCCATGGGCAGTACGAGCAGCAGGTCGTGTGGGCGGTGGTCGACTCCGGGATCGGTCCGCTGCTGCTGGCCGCGACCCGGGAGGGCCTGGTCAACGTGGTCTTCCACGCCACGGACGCGGTGCGGGACCAGACCCTCGGCCGACTCGCGTCACGGCTCGGCAGCGAGCCCGTCGAGGACCCCGAATCCCCGCTGCTGGCCGAGGCGATAGCGCAGTTCGAGGCGTACTTCGCGGGCGAGCGGCACGACTTCGAACTGCCGCTGGACTGGTCGCTGATCTCCGGCTTCAACCGTCAGGTGCTGCGCGAGCTGGCGTCCGGCGTCAAGTTCGGCCATGTCGTCGGCTACGGGGACCTGGCCCGGCGGGTGGGGCAGCCGGGCGCGGCCCAGGCGGTGGGGACGGCGATGGGCTCCAACCCGCTGCCGATCGTGGTGCCCTGCCATCGGGTCGTGGAGAGCGACGGCGGCATCGGGGGCTTCGGGGGCGGCCTGGAGACGAAGCGTCAACTGCTGGCGCTGGAGGGCGTCCTGCCCGAGCCGCTGTTCTGAGATCTCTGCTCCGGAACCGCTGTTTCGAGACGACGGTGAGACGGGTCGCGCGAAGGGTGGCCGGAAGCCAGGGGCGGTAGCAGACTCCGCCGTGCGTACAGCCACAGGCATCCGCAAATCGGAGCCGAAGGGACGGCGATCACGCATGAGCGGAAACAGGGCAGTCGCATATCTCAAGCCGGGCGCGGTGGAAGTCAGGACCATCGACTACCCGACGCTTGAACTCCAGGACGGGCCCGGGGTCGCACCGGCCAACGTCGGCCGCAAATGCCGGCACGGTGTGATCCTCAAGGTGCTCGCCAGCAACATCTGCGGAAGCGACCAGCACATGGTGCGCGGGCGGACGACCGCGCCCGAAGGGCTGGTCCTCGGACACGAGATCACCGGAGAGGTCGTCGAACGGGGCCCTGACGTCGAGTTCATCGATGTCGGCGACATCGTCTCCGTACCGTTCAACATCGCCTGCGGCCGCTGCCGCAACTGCAAGGAGGGCCAGACCGGCATCTGCCTGAACGTCAACCCGGCCCGTCCCGGGGCGGCTTACGGCTATGTCGACATGGGCGGATGGGTCGGCGGCCAGGCCGAGTACGCCATGGTCCCGTACGCGGACTTCAACCTGCTGAGGTTCCCCGACCGGGACGAGGCGCGCGAGAAGCTGCTCGACCTCACCATGCTGTCGGACATCTTCCCGACCGGCTTCCACGGTGTGGTGTCCTCGGGCGCCGGTGTGGGCTCGACGGTGTACGTCGCCGGGGCCGGGCCGGTGGGTCTGGCGGCGGCCGCGTCGGCGCAGCTCCTGGGCGCCGCCGTCGTCATCGTGGGCGACCTCAACGCCGAACGCCTCGCCCAGGCGCGGAGTTTCGGCTGTGAGACCGTCGACGTCGCGCAGGGCAACATCGAGGAACAGATCGCGCAGATCCTCGGGGAGCCCGAGGTGGACGCCGCGGTCGACGCGGTCGGCTTCGAGGCCCGGGCGCACGGTCCGGACGCCCCGGAGGCGCCGGCGACCGTGCTGAACTCGCTGATGGGCATCACGCGCGCGGGCGGGGCGCTGGGCATCCCCGGGCTGTACGTCACCGACGACCCCGGTGGAGTCGACGAGGACGCCAAGTCCGGGACGCTGAAGGTGCGGCTCGGCCTGGGCTGGGCCAAGAGCCACCGGTTCACCACCGGTCAGTGCCCGGTGATGAAGTACCACCGTGGCCTGATGCAGGCGATCCGGCACGGGCGCGTGCACATCGCCAAGGCGGTCAACGCGACCGTCGTCGGCCTGGACGACGCGCCGCGCGGCTACGCCGAGTTCGACCAGGGCGCCAGCCGCAAGTACGTGCTCGATCCACACGGGGCGCTGAGGGGCGTACGACCCGTCTGAGCCTGTGAACACGGAGGGTGCCCACACGCCACGCGCGCGTGGGCACCCTTTTCCGTGCCGCCGTCTGCCGCTCTTCGGGGCCGCAGCTAGTCGTAGTGCCGGGCTTCGAAGACGTTCCCGTCCGGGTCGCGGAAGTAGAAGCTGCGGGTGGCGCTGCCGCGGGCGCCGAAGGAGTCGTAGGAGATCTTCGAGACGGGGACGGCGCGTTCCTCCAGGCGGTTGCGGAGGGTGTCGAAGTGCTCGGCGGGCAGGGCCAGGCAGACGTGGTTGACCGGGTGGCCCGAGCTGTCGGCGGCGCCGGGGAGCATCTTCATGCGCTCCGCCATGGAGTGCGGCATGAGGTCGATGATGGTCTCGTCGTTGAGCCGTACGGAGGGGAACGGGATGCTGCCCTCCGTGAACTCGGCGAGCCGTACGGGGCGCAGGCCGACCGCCTTGTCGTAGAAGTCGGCCGAGGCGACCGGGTCGGTCACCCACAGGACGACGTGGTCGAGACGTGTCGTGTTGTCCGTCATGCCCCTCAGGCTGGTGTCCTCCCCCACAGGCCGCAAGTGTTTGACCGGCTCTGTCGCTTGCCAGAGATGAGGGAAGACCCGATGACAGGAGTGAGGCGCGTGGTGCTGGTGGTGTCCGAAGAAGTGCGGGAGGCGATCGACGCGCGTCGACCCGTGGTGGCCCTGGAGTCCACGATCATCGCGCACGGGCTGCCGCGCCCGCGCAATCTGCAGGTGGCGCTGGAACTCGAGGACGTCGTACGGCGGGAGGGTGCCGTTCCCGCGACGATCGCGGTGCTCGACGGGCAGCCCCGAGTAGGGCTCGACAAGGAGCAGTTGGAGCGGGTCGCGAACGAGGACGGGATCCGCAAGCTGGGCCATCGGGACCTGCCGCTCGCGGTGGCGTCCGGGGCGAGCGGTGCGACCACCGTGTCGGCGACGGCGTTGCTGGCGGCCCTCGCGGGTGTGCGGGTGTTCGCGACGGGCGGTCTCGGCGGTGTGCACCGGGAGTGGACGGTGACGCAGGACGAGTCGGCCGACCTGGGGCTGCTCGCGCGGACGCGGATCACGGTGGTGTGCGCCGGTGTGAAGTCGATCCTGGACGTGCCGGCGACCCTGCAACGGCTGGAGACGCTGGGCGTGGCGGTGGCCGGGTACGGCACGGACCGCTTTCCCGGCTTCTATCTGTCGGACTCGGGGCATCCGGTGGACTGGACGCTGGACAGCCCGGAGCAGGTCGCGGCGGTCATGCGAGCGCAGGATGCGCTGGACGGGCCCGCGTCGGCACTGATCGTCGCCAACCCCGTGCCCGAGGAGGAGCAGCTCGATCCCGAACTGCACGCGCGTGTGCTCGCCGACGCGCTGCACGCGTGCGAGGCGGAGGGCATCACCGGCCAGGCCGTCACACCGTTCCTGCTCGGCTACCTGGTCGAGCACACCGACGGGGCCTCGCTGACCGCGAACCTGGCTGCGGTGCGCGGCAACGTACGGCTGGCGGCGCGGATCGCGGCGGCCCGGGCCGCGGCGTGACCACGGCACCCGGCGGGACGCTGCTGGTGGTCGGGGACGTCATCACGGACGTCGTCGCCCGGCACCGGGGGCCACTCGCCGCGGGGACGGACACGGCGGCCGCGATCCGGACGGTGCCGGGCGGCGCGGGCGCCAACGTGGCCTGCTGGGCGGCGCATTGGGGCTGCCCCGAGGTGCGGCTGCTCGGGCGGGTGGGCACGGACGCGGCCGCCTGGCATGAGCGAGAGCTGACCGCGTGCGGGGTACGGCCGCTGCTCGTCGTCGACGAGGAGGCGCCGACCGGGACAGTGATCTGCCTGGTGGACACGGGTGCTTCGGCCGAGCGGACGTTCCTCACCGACAGCGGCGCCGCCCTGCGCTTCGATCCCGGCGACTGGTCGGACGCGCTGCTCGACGGCGTGGCCCGACTGCACCTGTCCGGCTACCTGTTGTTCTCCGAGCCGAGCCGCGCGCTGGTCGCGGTGGCCCTGGAGTCGGCACGCGCGCGTGGTGTGCCGGTGAGCCTGGACCCGGCGTCGGCGGGTTTCCTCACCGAGCTGGGCGTCGACCGCTTCCTGGAACTCGTCGCCGGGGTGGACGTCCTGCTGCCCAGCCGGGACGAGGCCTGTCTGCTCACCGGGCTGCCCGACCCGGCCGACGCGGCGGCGAAACTGAGCCGGTACGCCCCGCTGGTGATCACCAAACAGGGCGCGGAGGGCGCGCTGGTCGCCCGCTCCGGAGCGGTGCGCGCCCAGGTCCCCGCGACGCCGGCCATGCCCCGGGACACCACGGGAGCCGGAGACGCCTTCACCGGCGCGTTCCTCGCCGCGCTGCTCACGGGCGCCGAGCCCGAGGCCGCGGCACGCGAGGGGTGCCGGGCGGGGGCGCTGGCGGTCGAGCGGGTGGGCGGGCGACCGCCGGGGCGGGGCGAGGGTGAGGGTGGGCGAGGGTAAGCGGGTGGGGTGAGGGCCGGCGGGGCTTCGACGACGAGGTGAGGGCTGGCGGGCTGCGGCAGCCAGTGACGAGGCTGCGGCAGCCAGGTGCGGGCTGGCAGGGCCTAGGCGGCTAGGCGGCTAGGCGGCTAGGCGGCTAGGCGGCTAGGCGGCTAGGCCGAGACTGGCGGAGCCGAGGCAGCGCGGCCAAGACCAGCGGGGTCCGGGCGGTGAGGGTGCGGGCGGGCCCCCCGACCGCCCAACTCCCCACTCCTCCCCCCACTCCACTCCCCTCCCTACGCCTTGCGCCCCCACGCCGAGATCATCGGTGCCGTGGCCAGGTCCATGTCGCCGGTCGCGATGTTGGCCAGGTGGCGGTCGATGTCCTCGTCGGTCGCGATGCCGGCGGTGACGAGTTGCTCGCGGATCTGGCGGATGGTCGCCGATTCCAGGGCCGTGCAGGCGGGTGAGGTGACCGGGAAGTAGGCGTCGGCCTCGACGCGGCGCAGTCCGGCCTCGCGGAGCAGCCGCGGGAGTGTGCGGCCGTAGGAGAGGTCGGCGCCCCGCTCGGCGAGGAGTTCGCGGAAGCCCTGTCGCAGCCGGTTGGCGAGCTGCTCTTCGGGGCCGTGTTCGTCGGGGCTGGTCAAGGGCTGCAGGGCAGGGTCGGCGTCCTCGATCAGGAGGTGTCCGCCGGGGCGCAGGGACTTGATCATCGAGTGCAACGCCCGTTCCCGGTCCGGCACATGGACCAGGACGAGCCGGGCGTGGACCAGGTCGAAGCCCTCGCCCGGGGGTTCCTCGGCGGCGACGTCGTGGACGCGGACCGCCACCGGCGGGCGGGCGGCCGGGGTCAGTCGGGAGGTGTCGATGTCGGTCGCGACGACCTTGCCGGTGGGGCCGACCTTCTTCGCCAGCCAGGACACCACGGAGGTGCCGCCGGCGCCGACCTCCCAGCAGCGCCAGCCGGGTCCGATGCCGAACCGGTCGAGGTGGCGGAAGGTCGTGGGGTCGAAGAGGGTGGCGAAGGCGTCGAAGCGCTCCTGGGCCTCGGACTGCCGGTTGGTGAGGAGATAGCCCTCGGTTCGCGTCATGCCGCGATCATCCCAGTTGCCCGGCTCGGCGGATGGGGACGACGCGGCCGACCCTTCGTCCACAGGCGGGAACAAAGCGGAACATTCTGTTCCCACAGGCTTACCCGCGGCTCACGCCGACCTGGCAAACTGGCCGACCAAGGCGCAGGAACGCGGCACGGGCCGTCGTTCCGTGCGTCAGATCCGGGGAGATCCACGCAAGGAGATCCAAATGTCCATGGCAGGGAATCTGCGGAAGGTCACGAGCCTCGGCAGGGTCGGCGGCCTCCGCAAGGTGGCACGGCTGGCCCGGCGGCGCCCCCGCGTCGACCTGAGCCACCATGCCCGGTCTCCGCTGGGCTCCTCTGTGGTGAACTGCGTGACGTACCGGGAGGGCGAGCGGGTGCCCGGCGGCAGCGATCTCGTCGACACGGTGGAGCAGGTGCGCAAGCACCGGGACGGATTCGTGTGGCTCGGGCTGCACGAGCCGACGGACCGGGAGTTCGCCGGCATCGCCGAGCTCTTCGACCTGCACCCGCTGGCCGTCGAGGACGCGGTCGAGGCCCATCAGCGCCCGAAGTTGGAGCGGTACGGCGAGACGCTGTTCGCGGTGTTCAAGACGGTCTGTTACGTCGAGCACGAGAAGCTGACGGCGACGAGCGAGGTGGTGGACACCGGCGAGATCATGGTCTTCGTCGGCGAGGACTTCGTGATCACGGTGCGGCACGGCCGGCACGGTTCGCTGGGCCCGCTGCGCGAGGAGTTGGAGTCCAGCCCGCAGCAGCTCGCCAAGGGCCCGGCGGCGGTGCTGCACGCGATCGCGGACCACGTCGTCGACGATTATCTGAGCGTCACGGACTCGGTCCAGGCGGACATCGACCAGGTCGAGACGGACGTGTTCGCGGAGAACGGCGCGCGGGCCGACCCCGGGCGCATCTACCAGATGAAGCGCGAACTGCTGGAGCTGAAGCGGGCGGTGGTGCCGCTCGCCCGGCCGATCGAGGATCTCGCCACCCGGCCGATCCGCGTGGTCGACCCGGAGATACAGGCCTACTTCAGGGACGTCTTCGACCACCTCATGCGGGCGAAGGAGCAGATCGCCTCCTTCGACGAACTGCTCAACTCGATCCTCCAGGCCCACCTCGCACAGGTCACCGTCGCGCAGAACGAGGACATGCGCAAGATCACCGCCTGGGCCGCGGTGATCGCGGTCCCGACGATGGTCTGCGGGGTGTACGGCATGAACTTCGATCACATGCCGGAGCTGCACTGGAAGTTCGGGTATCCCCTGGTCATAGGCGTGATATCCGTCGCGTGTCTGTCGCTGTACCGCGGCTTCCGGCGCAACGGCTGGCTCTGACACACGCGGTCGCCGCGGGGTGGGGTTGGTCGGCGGGGAGGGTCGGCGGGCACCGTCAGCGGTACCCGCCGGGCGGCCACGGTCCGGTCAGCGGGGACCGGTCCTGGCGTAGACGCTCTCCGCCCAGGAGGCGATCTGCTCCTCCGTCAGATGCTGGGCTAGGTCGGCCTCGCTGATCATGCCGACCAGACGCTTGTTCTCGATGACGGGGAGCCGGCGGATCTGGTGGCTCTGCATCTCCTGGAGCACGTCGCCGACGTCGGCGCCCGAGTCGATCCAGCGGGGGGTGCCCTGGGCCATCTCGCCGGCGGTGATCTTGGCCGGGTCGTGGCCCATGGCCACACAGCCGACGACGATGTCCCGGTCGGTGAGGATGCCGCAGAGCCGCTCGTTCGCGTCGCTGATGGGCAGGGCTCCGACGTTCAGCTCGCGCATCAGCTGGGCCGCGCGGTCCAGCGTCTCGTGGGCGGGGATCCACTGGGCGCCCCGGTGCATGATGTCTCCGGCGGTGGTCATGGAGTACCTCCTGATGCCGGGCGGCCGGCGCGGCACGGGGAGCACCGCTGGTCCCGGCGCCCTACATTCTCGCCGCGCGAGAGGACGGACGCACCCGGAACCGGGCGGTAACGGCGGAGCCGGATCGAGCAGGCGCACGGGCAGGCGGACCGGGCAGACGCACGGGCAGGCGCAAGGCGACGTTCAGACCGAGAAGCCGACGATCTTCTTCGGGACGACACGGATGATCAAGCGGACCTCGTCGTCCTTCTCGGCGGGCGGGTCGACGCCGAGGTACTTGTGCGAGAGCTCGTGCGGGAGGCGCTTGTCGGGGTCCGGGAGGATCTCGGCAGTGCCGCGGATCTCGACCGAGGTGTAGGGGTCGGCGAGGTCGAAGACCGAGAGGCTGACACGGGGGTCGCGACGGAGGTTGCGCACCTTCTGACGCCCGTCGGTGGAGGAGAAGAGGACGGTGTCGCCCTCGCGTTTGATCCAGACCACGGAGTTCTGCGGGGAACCGTCGGGGCCGAGGGTGGCGACACCGGCGAAGTTCTTGCCGTCGAGGAGGGCGCGGACCGGTTCGTCGAAGGAGATCGTCATGGCATCAGAGTAATTACATGCACGTGCATTGAAAAGCGATTCGCCCGATCAACCACTCGCCCGTTCAACCGTTCCACGCCGGATGGCGTGGGTCGTCGGCGCGGACCAGGACGTCGGCGGTGGTGGCGGGGTCGGTCTCGTCGGTGTAGCGCTCGTAGGCGGGGAGGGTCCAGTGGTCGGTTTCGGGGGTGCGGCGGCGCAGGGCGCCGGGGGTGAGGAGGACATGGACAGTCAGGTCGAAGGGGAACCAGTGGCGCAGCAGGAGGGGGCCGTGGAGCAACAGGAAGCCACCGGGCGGGAGTTGGACGTGGGGGCTGCGGGTGGCGCGGTCGGTGACCGGGTCCCAGAGGTCGGGCAGGACGCGTCCGTCGCCGCCGGGTTCGAGGGGGCCGAAGACCTCGCGCCACAGGGCGCCGGTGTCGAACCAGCCGTCGTAGTAGGCCTCCACGTCGTGGCGGCCGTACTCCAGGCGCAGCGAGGCCGGGCGCAGGAAGCCTTCCGTGCCTACGGTCAGCGAGGGGCGGCCGTGTATGCGCAGCGCCTGGCCCACGCGTTCGGTGAGTTCTCCCGGCCGGGCCGCCGGGGCGCCGTCGAAGGCGATACGCGGCCAGGGGCTGCCGTCGGCCGGCTTCAGGTCGAGCAGGCGCTCGGCGAGGAGGTCGCCGAGCCGGTCCCAGGTGATCGCTTCGAGTCGCACAGGGCCCATGATGCGCCAGTCGCCGGGTGGGGTGCGGTGTCCTGCGGCCGGAGTCGGGGGCGCGGACCCGCAAGGCGGGGTCACAGGCCGGTCAGGGGGAATGACATACGTATGGCGCGCCTCTCAACTCCCCCGCACCTCACCGGACTTCTCGTCATTCAGCCGCTCAGGAGGCGGTACTGCGCGGAGTGTCGGACGGGGCCGTTGACGCTGCTGGTGCTGGAAGAGGGCACGCCGAGGTGTCTGGACTGTGCCGACCTAGGGCATCTGGTGTTCCTGCCGCGCGGCGACACCGCGCTGACACGCCGGTCGCGGGAGGAGAGCGGTCTTTCGGCGGTCGTGGTGCGGTTCAACCGGCGCAAGAGCCGGTACGAGCGGCAGGGCGTCCTGGTCGAGGAGGCGGGGCTCGCCCGGGCCGAGGAGCGGTGCCTGGCGGACGCGGAGGCACGACGGCGCCGCCGGATACGGGACGCGCGGCGCCGGGCGGCTGAGGACGTCCGGTTCGCGGAGGCGTTCGCGGCGGAGATACGGCGGCTGTTTCCCGGGTGCCCGGCGGAACGGGCACGGGAGATCGCCGGCCACGCGTCGGCGCGCGGCAGCGGGCGCGTGGGCCGGAGCGCGGCGGGGCGGGCACTGTCCGAGGTGGCGGTGATATCGGCGGTCGTGGCATCCGTACGGCACGTGGACACGCCGTACGACCAGTTGCTGATGAGCGGGGTGCCACGGCATGAGGCGCGACGACGGATCGGGGGGACGGTGGACGGGGTGCTGCGGGGGTGGCGGGATGGCTGACCTGCTGTGGGACGACGTCAAGGCCTTCTTCGACCCTGACCTGATGGGGGCGCTGCCGGACGTACTTGTTCCCGAGACCTCGGTGGAGGACTGGCAGGCGGTCCTCGATCTGGTCGGCGCGAGCGGCTGGACGTGTCACTACTCCGAGGGCGAGGCAGTACTCCCGGTGCCTCGCGCGGAGGCCGTGCTGTCGCGCCCGGCTGACGCCGAGTGCCCGGAACTGCGGGTCTGGCCGACCGCTGACGTGTTGGCGATCTTCCGCTTCCACTCGGTGGAGGAGATCGACTTCGACGTTGATCTGCGGGAGCTCCAGGGCCAGGAGCGGCTCGACGTGTTCTGCGGCTTCCTCACCATCATCGGGCGACGGCTGGGCAAGCCGGTGGTGATGTATGGCGAGGGCGGCGCTCCCCTCCATCCGGTTCTCGGGTTCGATGTTGAGAGCGATCAGGTGGTCCTGTTGGCGAAATCGCGCCCCGACTGACCGCGGGCAGGCTGGCCACAGCCAGCTCAGGCCGGGTGGACGCTCGCTTATGTTCGCGAGGCATTTGGGCATGGTCTCCGGGGAGGTGCCGGGATTCACTTGTGGTGGTGGCGGGTGGTGCCGGGCGGGGGCTCGGCCTATACGGGGAGTTGATGTTCGGATGATCGATGGACCGTACTTCGTGCTGGTGGTGCTGGGGGTGCTCGGGACCGGGCTGATCGCCGGGGTCTTCTGTGGTTTCTCCACGTTTGTGATGAGGGCGCTGGCCGCGTTGCCGAAGGCGCAGGGCGTGGCCGCGATGAACTCGATCAACGTGTGCGCGCTGCAGCCGCCGTTCATGCTCGTGTTCCTCGGGTCGGCGGTGCTGTGCGCGGTGATCGCGGTGGTGACGTTCGTGGTGTGGCCGGACGAGGGGACGGTGGAGCTGCTGGTGGGCAGCGCGCTGTATCTGTTCGGCTCGTTCGGGGTGACCATGGTGGCGAACGTGCCGCGCAACGATGCCCTGCTGAAGTTGGAGCCGGGCACCCCGGAGGCGGCCACGTACTGGCCGACGTACGTGCGCGAGTGGACGATGTGGAACACCGTGCGCACGATCGCCTCGTCCGGCGCGGCGGTGTCGTACGTGCTGGCACTCACCTGAGGGTGCGCTGAGGGCTTTCGAGCGGGGAGCTGGGAGAAGCCTGTGGGGCGGGGGCGGAAAGCGTGGTCCGTCCACTCTGCGCAGGTGGCCGATGGGCCGTATCGTGGCCGAAAGAGTGCCGCCCGATGACGCACGGCCTGTCGCATGCGGACGCAAGGAAGACGGCCATGGCCGATCCCAAGGGATTCATGACCACGCCTCGCAGGGACTGGCCCCGTCGGCCGGTCGAGGAGCGGGTCCGGGACTGGGACGAGGTGTACGTCCCGGGGGCGCTGCTGCCCATCATCGACAAGCAGGCCGATCGCTGCATGGACTGCGGCATCCCGTTCTGCCACGACGCCTGTCCGCTGGGCAATCTGATCCCCGAGTGGAACGACCTGGTGAGCCGGGACGACTGGCGGGCGGCGGCGGACCGGCTGCACGCGACGAACAACTTCCCCGAGTTCACGGGGCGGTTGTGTCCGGCGCCGTGCGAGGCGGGGTGCGTGCTCGCCATCAACCAGCCCGCGGTCACCATCAAGAACGTCGAGGTCGCCATCGCCGACCAGGCCTGGGAGTTGGGGCTCACGCCACCGCGTCCGCCGGACCGGTTGTCGGGGCGGACGGTCGCGGTGATCGGGTCGGGGCCGACCGGTCTCGCCGCGGCGCAGCAGTTGACCCGGGCCGGGCACACGGTCGCGGTGTACGAGAAGGACGACCGGCTCGGCGGGCTGATGCGGTACGGCATCCCGGAGTTCAAGATGGAGAAGCGGCATCTGGAACGGCGGATCGAGCAGATGCGGGCCGAGGGGACGAAGTTCCGCACGTCGACGGCGGTCGGGCGGGACGTGGGGGCGGCGGAGCTGCGGGCGCGGTACGACGCCGTGGTGATCGCGACGGGGGCGACCGCGTGGCGCGAACTGCCGGTTCCGGGGCGGGAGTTGGCCGGGGTCCAGCAGGCGATGGAGTATCTTCCGCTGGCCAACCGGGTGTGCGAGGGCGACTTGGCCGACTCCCCGATGTCGGCCGCCGGGAAGCACGTCGTCATCGTCGGCGGCGGTGACACGGGGGCCGACTGTCTGGGCACCGCGGTGCGTGAAGGGGCCGTGTCCGTAAGCCAGTTGGACATCTACGCCCAGCCGGACGCCGAGCGCGACGAGGAGGCCGAGCCCTGGCCGACGTATCCGAAGATCTACCGGCTGTCGGCCGCGCACGAGGAGGCCGGGGACCTGCGGACGGCACCGGCGGCGCACGCGGACGCGCGGCTGTTCGCGGCGTCCACGCTCCGCTTCACCGGCGACGAGGACGGGCATGTGCGGTCGCTGCACCTCGTCGAGGTCGACGCGGCGCGTCGGCCCGTCGCGGACAGCGGACGGACCCTGCCCGCCGACCTCGTGCTGCTCGCCCTCGGTTTCTCCGGGCCCGCCCGGGCGGACGGGCTCGTCGACCAGTTGGGCCTTGCGATGGATCCGCGCGGCACGATCACGCGGGACGCCGACTTCGCGACGAACGTCCCCGGGGTGTTCGCCGCCGGGGACGCGGCGCGCGGGCAGTCGCTGATCGTGTGGGCGATCGCGGAGGGGCGGGCGGTGGCGGCGGCCGTCGACCGCCATCTGACGGGGAGTTCGCGACTGCCGGCGCCGATCGGGCCGTACGACCGGCCGATGACGGTGTAGAGGCGGACCCCGGCTCCGTAAGACCGGGCCGCCCAGGACACCTCCTCAATCCCGCAGGGCCGGCCCGCCCAGGGCCTGCTCAGCGCCGCGTATCCGTCCCCGCCACCTTCGCCGTCGCCAACGCCACCCGGTTCCACGTGTTGATCGTGAGGATCAGGGAGAGCACGTGGGCCAGTTCCTGCTCGTCGAAGTGGGCGGCGGCCTGCGCGTAGACGTCGTCCGGGACGCCGCCGTCGGCCACCAGGGTCACCGCCTCCGTGAGGGCGAGGGCGGCCTGCTCGCGCTCGGTGAAGAAGTGCCGGGCCTCGCGCCAGACGGGGACCATGTGCAGCCGGTCCTCGCTCTCGCCGGCCTTGCGGGCGTCGTTGGTGTGCATGTGGAGGCAGTACGCGCAGTGGTTGAGGTGCGAGGCGCGGATCTGGATGAGCTCGACCAGAGCCGGGTCGAGGCCCTCGCGGGCGGCGGCGTCGAAGCCGATGAGGGCGCGGAAGACCTTCGGGGCGGACTTCGCGAGGTCGATGCGAGGTGCGGTGGCGATGTTGGTGACCTGGGCGTTCGTGTTCGTGTTCGTCGTCATGTGACAAATCTACGAGCCGCAAAGACCCCCTGTAGGGTGCATTTCCATGGCGGAATCATGGGTCAATTCGGCGGAGCGGATCGGGGCGGATCTGCACCTGGAGCTGTCCGGAAGCGGCGGTCGACGGGCCGCCCTCATCGACGCCCTGCGCGCGGCCGTGCGCGACGGTCGGCTCGCCCCCGGCACCCGGCTGCCGCCGTACCGCTCGCTCGCCGCGGACCTCGGTGTCGCCCGCAACACGGTGGCGGACGCGTACGCGGAACTCGTCGCGGAGGGCTGGCTGACCGCGCGCCAGGGCTCGGGCACGAGGGTCGCCGAGCGAGCCCGGCCGCTCCGGAGCGAACCGCGGGCGCAACCGACGCGACGCGCCAAGAACGGCCCGGCGACGGCACCTTCACGCGCGCGTGCGCCCCGGCACGACCTGCGGCAGGGCACGCCCGACGCGTCGGCGTTCCCGCGCGCGGCCTGGCTGGCGTCGTACCGGCGGGCCGTTCAGCAGGCGCCGAACGAGGTGTTCGGGCCCGGTGACCCGGCCGGGCGGATCGAACTGCGGGAGGCGCTCACCGAATACCTGGCACGCGTGCGTGGCGTGCGGACCGCACCCGACCGGATCGTGATCTGCTCCGGCTTCGCGCACGGGCTGCGGTTGCTGTTCGGGCAGGGCGGCGGCGGGGTGCTGCGCGGACCGCTGGCCGTGGAGGCGTACGGCCTCGGCTTCCACCGGGCGCTGCTCGCGGCGGCGGGCGTGCGGACCGTACCGCTGTCGATCGATGAACACGGCGCGTGCGTCGAGGAGTTGGGACGGGAGCGGGCGGTGCTGCTGACGCCCGCGCACCAGTTCCCGACCGGCGGGCCGCTGCACGCGGAGCGGCGGGCCGCGGTGATCGACTGGGCACGCGCGCGTGGTGGGGTGGTGCTGGAGGACGACTACGACGGTGAGTTCCGTTACGACCGCAAGCCCGTCGGGGCGCTCCAGGGGCTCGACCCGGAGCGGGTGATCCTCCTCGGCTCGGTCAGCAAGAGCCTGTCGCCGGCGCTGCGCCTGGGGTGGATGGTGCTGCCGGAACGGTACGTCGAGGGCGTGCTCGCGGCCAAGGGCGAGCGTGAGGCCTGGGCGAGCGTCCTCGACCAGCTGAGCCTGGCCGACTTCGTGTCGTCGGGGTCGTACGACCGTCATGTGCGGCGGATGCGGCAGCGGTACCGGAGCCGGCGCGACCGCCTGGTCGCGGCGCTCGCCGCGCACGCCCCGCACATCGAGGTCACCGGGGTCGCGGCTGGCCTGCACGCGGTGCTGCGGCTGCCTCCCGGCACGGAACGCTCCGCCCTCAAGGCCGCCGCCTGGCAGGGCGTCGCCCTGGACGGCCTCGCCGACTTCCGCCACCCGGACACGGCCATGCCCGCCCGGGACGGCCTGGTCGTGGGGTACGCGACACCGTCCGAGCACGCGTACGGGGCGGCCCTGGAGGCGCTGTGCGGGGTGCTGCCGCCGGGGGAGGCGACGGAGGCCCCGGCCGGTGGATGAGGAGTCGCCCGTCGCCCCGCCGCAGGGCACGACGAGGGGCCGCCCGGTATTCCCCGACGGCCGGTTGAAAAGCCGTACGCCCGCCGCTCGCACCTCCGGAGGAGACCGCGTGTACTACCTGCGGACGAGCCGCCCGGCCGCGGTCTCCTCCGGGATCACGAAATCCGCCGTAGGGGGGCCGGAAGGTGGCTTCCGGGCGACTGGAAACGCAACGGCGGTGGGAGCATCGGGGTAGGAGGCGAGTCGTCGTCGGGCCCGGAGTCGGGCCGGCCGCCGGTTCGCCCCCATCCTTCGTTCCGTCGTCAGGCGCAGGGCCACCCCCGCGCGTCCCCCCTGTTGGCGGTCGGTCCTGGAGGGTGTTGATGACGACGCTCGACGAACGTCATGGAGAGGGCTCGCGCGACGGGGACGGACCCCGGGGCGAGGTGGCCCTGGAGCCGATCGAGGCGCGTGCGGCGCAGGGGGCGTACCGCCCGGCCGTCGTCCCCCTCGATCACCCCGTCGCCGCGTTGCCCCGACTCGCCGGTTCCAAGGCGGCGAACCTCGCACGTGCGGCGCGTGCCGGACTGCCCGTGCTCCCCGGGTTCGTGATCCCCGAGGGCGCGGACGGCGACACGGTCGCCCTGCGTCGGGCCTGGCAGGACATCTCCGACTCCGGTTCCCTGCCCCTGGTCGTACGGTCCTCGTCGCCGCAGGAGGACACCCAGGAGTCGTCCCTGGCGGGCCAGTTCGACTCCGTGCTCGACGTACGCGACTGGCCTGGATTCCGTACGGCGGTGCGGACCGTGCTCGATTCGGCGCACCGGCCCGACGGGTCCACCGCGCCCATGGCGGTGCTCGTGCAGCCGATGCTGGCGGCACGTGTGGGCGGGGTGATGTTCGGCGCCGATCCCGTGGAGGGGCGCGCCGACCGGATGCTGGTGAGTGCGGTGCGCGGCGGGCCGGACACTCTGGTCAGCGGTGAACAGCCAGGAACCAACTACTGGTTGAGCCGGCGGGGGCGCCTGCTGCGTACGGAGCCGCCGACCGCCGACGCACTGCTCACGCCCGCCGAACTACGGCAGTTGGCGCGGCTCGCGCGCCGCGCCCGGCAGGTCTTCGGGGGTCCGCAGGACATCGAGTTCGGGTTCGCCGGGGGCGGAGGCGAGGGCGGGGGCGGCGCCGGAAGCAGGAACAGCAACAGCAACAGCAACAGCAACAGCAACGGAGAACGTGCCGGCGAACGAGCCGACCGGCTGTGGCTGTTCCAGAGCCGGCCCATCACCGCGATGGCCGTACGGCCGCCGCGCGGGGCCCGGTTGCTCGGGCCCGGGCCCGTCGCCGAGACCTTGCCGGAGCAACTCCAGCCGCTGGAGCAGGACTTGTGGGTGACGCCCATGGCCCGCGGGCTGACCGCCGCGCTCGACATCACCGGCAGCGCGTCACGCCGGCTGCTGCGGACGGTACCGGTGGTCACGACCGTCGGCGGGTGGGCCGCGGCCGACCTGCGTCTGCTCGGCGCGGCAACTCCCAAGCACCGGTGGCTCGCGCTGCTCAACCCGGCGCCGGGTGCGCGGCGGCTCGGTGCGGCCTGGCGGGTGGGCCGCCTCACGGCCGCGCTCCCCGGTCTCGCCGCGGACCTCGTCGCCGACGTCGACCGTCACCTCGCCCAGATCCCGGCGCCGACCGGACTCCCCGCCCCCGACCTGGCCGCCGAACTCCGCTGGACCCGTGCGGTACTGGTCTCCCTGCACGCCCAGGAGGCCCTCGCGGGCGCCCTCCTGCACGAGCCCGATCCCTCGACGACCCGCACCGCGGCGGGCGCCGCGCTGACCGCCCTCGCGGAAACCCGTGCCAGAGGCATCCCGGACGACCAGGCACCCACCGCTTCCCCGACGATCCTCGCCCTCACCGCGCCGGCCCTTCGGGAACAGGGGCGGCTGCCTCAGAGCGCCGCGTCGGACACCGGCGAGGAACTCGGCCTGCGTCCGGCCCAGTTGACGCCGACGGCCGCACCGACCCTGCTGGCCGCCGCTCCCCCAACCCCCACGCCCATTCCCCCCATCCCCGCTGCCGCCACGCCACCAGCCCCTACCCCCATTACTCCCACCCCCACCGCTCCCTTCCCCCTCTCCCCCACCCCCTCCCTCCCGCCCCGCGAAGCCCTCCGTCTCCGCGTCCGTTGGGTTCAGGAGCTGCAGGTACGGCTGGTCCGAGAGGTCGCCCGGCGACTCGGGCTGACCCCGGAGCGCGCCGGGCTGCTGCGCTGGCCGGAACTGGTCGCCGCGCTCGACGGCGACCCGCTGCCCGCTGATCTCCACGCGCGCGTGCCGCAGGCCGAGTCGCCGCCCTTGCCGGACGCCTTCCGGCTGGCGGAGGGCGCGGTGGTCGCCGAGCGCACCGACGGTGCCGGTGACGGCAGGGGCGTGTCCGGCGGGCGGGTCGTCGGGACGGCCTGGGACGGGACCGGGCCCAGGCCGCCGGACGCCGTGCTCGTCGTCCGCACCCTCGACCCCGCGCTGGCCCCGCTGCTGCCCCGACTCGCCGGTCTGGTCGCGCAGACCGGCAGCCCGCTCTCCCATCTCGCGGTACTGGCAAGGGAGTTCAGACTGCCCGCGGTCGTGGGCGCGGCCGATGCGGTACGGCGCTTCCCGCCGGGGTCACGCATCTCCGTGGACGGCACCACCGGTGACGTACGGACAGGGGACGGGCTGTCGGGAGACGGTCGGACGGGAGACGGACGATGAGACGGATCGCGTACCTCTTCGGGAGCCTCGCCGCCGCCGGGGCCGGGACCTATCTCGTCGTGTACCTGTACCGCTGGCAGTGGCAGCGGGCCATCCTGTGCGGGATCCTGCTGCTGGTCGTCGAAGTGATGCTGCTCGGCATCGTGTTGCTCGGGCGGCTGGCGCGGATCGAGGAGCGGGTCAAGGAAAGCGCCGAGCAGCAGCGGGAGTTGACGACTCGTCAGGAAGACGTGCTGGTACGGCTGCGGCAGGGGCCCGTCGAGCGGGAGAGCGCCCGGTTCCGCTGGCTGGAGGACACCGCCGACCGGACGTACGTCTTCGTGCCCGTCCTCATGGTCACCGGTGTGCTGCTGTCCGGGCTCGCCTGGGTGGTGCAGCGGATCGCGTCCGCGACCGGTCGTCCGGCGGAGCGGCGGCTCGCGGGACGGCTCACCGTCCTGACCGCGCCGGATCCGGCCACGGCGGGCGAGCTGGAGGACCGGCCCGCGCTGGGCGGCCGGCGTTCCAAGGGCTACACCGCGCGCGTGGCCGCCGTCGCGATCGTCGGGGCGGCCCTGCTCGCCGGGCTCGTCGTCGGGCTCGCCGACCTCACCCAGACCCGGGAGCAGCACGAGAACGACAACGAGGCGACCTCCGTACTGCTCCAGGTCGACATGCGCGGCAGCGGCATGACCGCGGAGCGCCGGACGCTCGCCGCGCAGCAGGTGTGGGAGCGCTGCCGGGACGCCACGTCCGTGCCGCTGAACCACGCGACCCTGGGCAACCTGGGCGACGGCGTGTACGCCGGGGTGGTGCGTCCCGCGCTCACCGAGCACGACCGGATGCGGCTGCGCGGCTGCCTGGAGGACACCACCCTCGACCGCGCCCACCTCACGGTGGTCGGCATCGGAGACGCTGACGCGGACGACGACTGAATCACACCCCCCTCTCGCCCCACCCCGCATACCCGTACGTACACGGACAACTCACCCATCACCCACTCGGGTTACCATGCCAAAGCGCCCCCGTCCCCTAGCCCCCCGGGTCGCCCATGGCTGTCGCCCTCGCTCCCCCGTCCCGGCCCGCCCTGCCCAGGGCCCGGCTGCCACGTCGTGTGCTGCGGATCCTGCTCGCCGTCGTCCTCGGTTACGTCGTCCTGTGGGCGGCCGGTGCGCTCGGCGTGCTGGCGCTGTCCTACTGGGTGCGGTCGGAGACTCCGCCGCCGCCCGGGACTCGTACCGTGCAGGGCATCCACCACTTCCAACCCGTGGACACCGAGGGGAAGTTGTGGCGGGGCGCGGCGCCGTCGCCCGCCGGGTACCGGGAGCTCGCGGGCATGGGGTTCACCACGGTCGTCGACCTGCGCGCGGAGGACCTGAGCGCGGCCCAGCTCGCCGAACCGGGCAAGGCGGGGCTGGATGTCGTACGACTGCCTGTCCGTGACGGTCAGACGCCGAGGCCGGAGCAGGTGCGGCGGTTGCTGGACGTGGTCGCACAGGCGCCGGGACGGGTGTTCGTGCACTGCGGTGCGGGGGTCGGCCGTACGGGGACGATGGCGGCCGCCTATCTCGTACGGACCGGGGAGCGGTCGCCCGAGGAGGCGGTCCGGCGCAATCTCGCGGTCGGACCGCCGTCGATCGAGCAGATCTACTACGCGCTCAGCCTCGGGACGGGCCGGCTGGAGCAGCCACCGTTCCCGGTGGTCGCCGTCAGTCGGCTGGTGGACGCGCCACGACGGATGCTGTCGTGGCTCTGACTCCATAACAAGATGCAGCGATTAGTGATCAACTCAGTGTCGAACCAAGGGACTTGCAATACCTGCGGGGGGTTGGTGGGGGGTTGTCGGTGGGACGGTGACGAAAATCAATGAGCCGGGAAACCGGTCTCAGGACAGCAGGAAGTCCGCCTCACCCGCCTTGGCGCCCTCGATGAAGGCGGTCATCTCGTCGGTGGTGTAGATCAGCGCCGGTCCGTCCGGGTCGGTGGACTGGCGGACGGCGATCCGGCCGTCGGCGAGCTTCATCGCCTCCAGGCAGTTGCCGCCGTTCCCGCCGCTCCACGGCTTGTGCCAGCCCTCGCTTCCCAACTCCCGCGCGGGCATGCCGTTGTAGACCTGCTTGCGCGGCTTGATGCGATCCATTCACAGCTCCTTGCGGAAATCCCGGAGGATCTCCTTCGTGCGATGTGCCGTAGCGGCCTGCGCCGCCATGCGGTCCATGACCTCGAGATGGGTCGCCACCTCTGCGCGCGCGTCCAGGTAGACGGCGCCGGTCAGGTACTCGCTGTAGACCATGTCCGGCAGTTCTGACATGGCAAATCGGAACAGCACGAAGGGCCCGAACGTGCCGGGGTGCGGCCCGTTGGAGAAGGGCGCGACCTGCAGCGTCACATTGGGCAGCTTCGTGGCGTCGAGCAGCTTGTCGATCTGTGCACGCATCACCTCCGGGCCGCCGACGTGGCGGCGCAGCGCGGTCTCGTCGAAGACGGCCCAGAAGCGGGGCGCGTCGGGACGGGTGAGCAGATCCTGGCGTTGTATGCGCAGGGCGACGTGGCGCTCTATGTCCTCTGGCTGGGTCTGGCCTATGGCGCCCGACGTGAGCACTCCGCGCGCGTAGTCCTCGGTCTGGAGGAGTCCGGGCAGGAAGTGCGGGTCGTAGGA
Source organism: Streptomyces sp. NPDC001002 (assembly GCF_053599215.1). Taxonomy (NCBI): domain Bacteria; kingdom Bacillati; phylum Actinomycetota; class Actinomycetes; order Kitasatosporales; family Streptomycetaceae; genus Streptomyces; species Streptomyces sp. NPDC001002. The sequence goes on from NZ_JBSFLV010000056.1 coordinate 22,075, forward strand.
GCGGATCAGGCCGGCCGCGCCCTCCAGGCTGACGTACATCGAGAACCAGCCCGGCATGATGTCGTGGAACCGCTGCCACCAGCCGGGTTTGTTGGCCTCCTCGGCCAGCAGGACGAAGGTCTGGGCCTCCTCGTCGGAGACGCCGTAGGACTTCAGGAGCAGCTGGAGGTACGGGATCTTGAGCGAGACCTCGGCCATCTCCATGCGGCGGACGGTGGCGGGCGCCACGCGCAGCACGCGGGCGGCCTCCTCGCGCTTGAGTCCGGCGCGTTCCCGCAGGTCCAGCAGGCGGCGACCGAGGACGACCTGGCCGACCGTCGGCGCGGACCGCGGTTCGCTCACGGCTCCACCTCCACTGAGTCCCTTGATCGGCCGGGCGCGGACGGGTCCGGCCGACGCCAGAAGCATGCTGACAGCCCTGCGGCGCCATTCGAAGACCTATTCGAAGATCTGTACGGATATGTACGGATCTCCGGTGATCCCAACTGGCGCCGCTCAACGTGCTGTTGAGCAGTGTGCCACGACCATCCACACCGTCACACCGCACTCTGCATTTTTCAGAGTGACACTTGCCAAGTGTTCACGGCGGGGCGATAGTGGCAAGCGTGATTCCGTCCGCGCCCTTAGGAACAGACGCCGCCGCAGGCCCCCTCGGCCTCGGTGCCGCCGCGGGAGCAGCGCCCCACGGGGCCGCCGCTGCCGAGCGCCGGTTCCGTTTCGAGCTGGCCGCCCATCCGGGTTCCCCCGCACAGGCGAGACGCCTAGCCAGGGCCCGGTTGACCGGCTGGTCGGTGTGCGAGGACATCTGCGACACGGCGGTCCTGGTGATCTCCGAACTGGTCACCAACGCCATCGTGCACACCGCGAGCAGCCTCATAGTCTGCGAGCTGCACGACGGTGCCGACCTGGTGCGCATAGCCGTGCGTGACGAGGGCTGCGCGCCGGGTGAGCCACACCCGTCTCCGGTCCGGCCCGAGGAGGAGCACGGGAGGGGATTGCTTCTCATAGACGGCCTCTGTCACGCGTGGGGCGCCCAGGAACACGGTCCCGGCCTGCTGGTCTGGGCCGAGCTCCCCCGCAAGGCCGACTCCCCCCGCCACGACTGCGGCCCCTGCAACGACCTCGGCTGGGGCGCCCGCCCCAAGCCCGGTCCCGCGGACGGTCCGGACGAGGAGGGCGAGCCGGAAGGCCACCACACGCTGCCGCTCGGCGGAACGGGAGGCTCGGCGGACGTCCGAGCCCCCTCCCCCGACGAGCGGGCCGACGGACCGGGGGGCGTGGGGGCCCCTCGACCCGGCGACGAGCGAGCCGGTGAACCCGGGGACGGCACCGACACCCCGCACCCGCAGGCCCATGAGCACGGTCGGGAGGCGGGATCCAGGGGGGTCCCGCCACTCGACGGAGAGGCTGCTCGACAGCCGTGGGGCGTGGGGGCCCCACGGCCCGGAGGTCAGGCTCCGGAGTCATGGAGTGTGGGAACTCCGCGGCCCGGGGGTCAGACCTCGGAACCGTGGGATGTGGGAACTCCTCGGCCCGGAGGTCAGGCTCCGGAGTCGTGGGGTGCAGGGTCCTCTCGGCCCGGAGATCAATCTCCGGAGTCGCGGGGCGCAGGGACTCCTCGGCCCGGAGGTCAGGCTCCGGAGTCGTGGGGGGCGGTGACTCCTCGGGTCGGCGGTCAGATCCAGGGAACCTGGGGCGTGGGGGCCCCGCGGGTCGGAGGGACGAGTGACGTGGGGGTTCCTCCGTCCGACGGTTCCGCCCGGGATCGGGGGCGGCAGTGAGCGGGACACCCGGCGGCGGCCGGGTACTGAGCCTGGACACGCTGGTCCGTGTCCAGCGGGGGCTGAGCGTGCCGGCCGGTTCGCGGCGACTGCCGCTGCCCGTCGGCATGACGGCCCCCCTCGGCTGCGACGCGGTGGCGGCGCCTGCCGAGTTCGGTCCGCTGGTGCTGCCACGGCTGCCACGAGTGGGGTGCGTCTACGCCGACGAGGCGCACTGGTGGTGGCTCGTGCCGTCCGACTCCGATTACGCCCTGGAGTGGCCGGCGCCCGCGCAATACACCGCCGGGGCGGTAGTTCCGGACGCCCCGGCGGTCCCCGGCCTCATCCACAAGCCGGACGGCACACTCCCGTACACCCCGCCGATCCCCCTGTACCTGGCGCTGTGCCGGGTCACGGGGACCACGCCGACCTGGTCACGACCGGTCAGCGCCTGACGTACCGCTGAGAAGGCCGGGCGGGGTGCCACAGGGGGGCCGCTCCGCCGGAAGGCCTCGCCGGTGGTTCCTTCGGCTTCGCTCGGGGAAGCCGAAGGAACCCCGAGCGCCCGGCGTGGCGTAGTCCCGAGGGTGGCGGCCGGTGGCGGACCCGCCGACGCGGAGCTTCCCGCTTCTTTCTCCCCCCGCTTCTTTCTCCGTCCCGCTCTTTCTCCGCCCCGCACGGCGTACGCCCGCGCGGTCGCTCCTCTCTTGTCTCGCGCCCTCCCCTGCCCACCTCCGTCCCGCGATAGTTGCCCTTCATCGGCGGGGCTCGGCGGATCGGGGGAACAGGGCGTTGGCCAAGAAGCAGGACAAGGGTGATCCGGAGGTCTCCGAGTCGGAGCGGCTGCTCTTCGGCGGACCGCTGCGGTACGACATGGGCTGGAACCAGTACCGCGAGGCGTTCCTGGAGCTGAACTTCCGGGCGATGGTGACGCGGCTGCCGGCCCTGATGGGGTCGAGTTTCCGGCTGGCCTGGCAGGCCGACCGGCGCGCCGCGCGGATCGTGATGGGCGCCGAGGTGAGCCGGGGCGTGGCCCAGGCGGTGGGTCTGCTCGCCGTCAACAGCGTGCTGGGGCGGCTCATCGCCGGCGGCCCGATCGCCGACCGGCTGCGCGACGCGGCCCCCGCGCTGATCGCGATGGCCGCGGTCACCATGTTCGGGGCTCTGCTGCGCGCCGCGTCGACCTACGCCACCGGGCGCCTGGAGCCCAAGGTGGAGCGGGTCGCCACTGAGCTGTATCTGGAGCGCGCGGCGGCCGTAGAGCTGGCCGCGATCGAGGACCACGCCTTCCACAAGCTGCTGGACACCGCCCAGTACGGCGCCGGCTCGGCCCGCCGGATGATCTCGTACGCCACCCGGGTCGTGAACGCGGGCATCTCGCTCATCGCGGCGGCGAGCGTGCTGACCGTGCTGCACCCCGCCCTGCTCCCGCTGCTCGCGACGATGACCCTGCCGAGCGCGTGGAGCGCGCTGACCAATGCCCGACGCCGATACGAGTCCTTCCACACCTGGGTCCAGCACGCCCGCGCCGGCCACCTGATCAGCGGGCTGCTCACCGAACCGGCAGCCGCGCCCGAGATCCGCGTGCACGGCGTCGGCCCCTTCCTGCTGCGCCACTTCCGCGCCATGTCGGAGACGGCCGAGGCCGAACAGGCCCGACTGGCCCGGCTGGCGGCGCGCACGGGGCTGATCGCCGCGGTCTGGACGGGCCTGGCGACCGTGGCGACGTACACGACGCTCGGCGGTCTGCTGCTGTCCGGGACGATGGCGCTGTCGGTGGCGGGGACGGCCGTGATCGCGATCCGGACCGGTTCGTCGAGCCTGGACAGTCTCGTCCTGGAGGTCAACGCGCTGCACGAGGAGGCCCTGTTCGTCGGCGATCTGCAGAAGCTGTACGTCGAGGCCGCCGAACGGGCGATTCCGGTCGGCGGCGACCCGCTGCCCGAGGACCCGGCGGAGATCCGCTTCGAGAACGTCACCTTCAGCTACCCGGGCGAGTCCGCCCGCCCCGCCCTCGACGACGTCACCCTCACCCTGCCGCTGGGCCGGATCGTCGCGCTGGTCGGCGAGAACGGCTCCGGCAAGACCACCCTCGTCAAGCTGCTCGCCGGCCTGTACACCCCGGACCGGGGCCGCATCCTGTGGGACGGCGTCGACGCGGCGACCGCGGACCGGCACGCGCTCGCCGACCGGGTCGCGATGCTGGCCCAGGACTTCAAGCGCTGGCCGTTCACCGCCCGCGTCAACGTCGCCATCGGCCGCTCCGCCGCGCCCCTGACCGAGGAGCACATGGCCACCTCGCTCACCGAGGCGGGCGCCGAGGACGTGGTCGCGGACCTGCCGCGCGGCCTGGACACCCTGCTGGCCCGCAATTTCAGCGGCGGCCACGAGCTGTCCGGCGGCCAGTGGCAGCGGCTCGGCATCGCGCGGGCGGCCTACCGGCGCGGGCGCATCCTCATCGTCGACGAGCCGACGGCGGCCCTGGACGCGCGGGCCGAGCTGGAGGTCTTCGAGAAGATCCGCGCCCTCGCCTCGACCGGCCAGACCGTCGTCCTCATCACCCACCGGCTGGCGTCCGTGCGCCACGCGGACCTGGTGCACGTCCTGGACCAGGGACGACTCGCGGAGTCCGGCACCCCTGAGGAGTTGCTGGCGGGCGGTGGCATCTACGCCGAGCTGTACCGGCTCCAGGCGGAGCAGTTCACCGCGCCCATCCCTGTCCAGTCCGTCGAGGCCGTGCGGAAAGGAGGCTGACGTCAGGCCGGCCAGTTCGCGCGGAAAGGAGGCTGACGTCAGACGGGCCAGTTCGTGCGGAAAGGAGGCCGCCGTCAGGCCAGCGCGTCCACCGCCGCCTCGCCGCCGCGCACGACCACCAGGAACGTGTCCGTCGCGAGGTCCATCACGACCTCCGCCTGCAGCCCCTCCATGCGTCGCGCCTGCGCGAACTCCTCGGCCGGCCACGAACCCCGCGGCCCGCCCGCGGGAAAGCGCTCGAGCACTGTGCGCCCGTTCACCATCCTGCACCTCCAGAAACGTCGTCTTGCGGGAGTTCCTGTAGGAGTTAACGCCGAACCAGGGGTGAACGCCTCGCCAAGTTGCGGTTCTGAGACGTAGTCGACACACGGACACTGCGGAGTGTGAGGATCCCGTCACGAACCGATCATCAATCGATCATCGGCCATACGGAATGTGTCAGTCCTCGTACTCGTCGTGATACCGGACGCGTTCGCTGCCGGCCGGCGCCCCGAGCGCCGAGGCCCGCCCCACGGGCAGTTCCCACTCCTCCTGACGCCCCAGTGCGGTCAGGTCCAGGAAGCTCGTGGTCGAGCCGAGACCGTCGAGCCCGCGCGCGTACGTCGAGTACGTGTGGAAGACGCGCCCCCCGTCCCGCAGGAAGCAGCTGATCCCGGGCCGGTCGAAGAGCTCCCCGTTCTCCTCCAGGGTCGCCTCGAAGTCATGGTTGAAGTCACCACCGCACGCCGAGTACCAGGGCAGCGTCCACCCCATCCGCGCCTTGAACGGCAGGATCTTCGTGTACGGCGCCCGGGAGACCGCCGCGAACGTCGTGCCCCGCGCTTTCAGATGCGCCAAGTGCCCGACCTGGTCGAGGAACCCCGAGCAGCTGCGGCAGCCCGCGTCCCACTCCGGCGCGAACATGAAGTGGTATACGACGAGTTGGGGCCGCCCCTCGAACAGATCGGACAGCGTGGCCTTCCCGTCGCCGCCCTCGAAGACGTACTCCTTGTCGATCTCGACCATCGGCAGCCCGCGCCGCTCGGCGTTCAGCGCGTCCCGCGCGCGGGTGGCGGCCTTCTCCTTGACCAGCAGTTCCTCGCGCGCCGCGCGCCACTGTTCACGCGAGACGATCTCGGGAAGCGACATGGCCCCTCCAGTTGCAACGGTCCGTTCCGCAGAGGTGACCGAGGGGAGGGGCGGAACTCATCGGTGCCGCAGAAGTTTTCTCGCCGGGTCAGGAAAGTCCCGGGGCTCCGGGAGTTCGCGAGTACGTCACCGGCAGCGCCGTGAGCCCGCGGGCGCGCAGCGAGCGGCGCCAGGTCGGTCGCTCTTCCGCGAGGGCGAGTTCGGGGAAGCGTTCCAGGAGAGCGGCCAGGGCGATCTCGGTCTCGGCGCGGGCCAGGGGTGCGCCCAGGCAGTAGTGGATGCCGTGGCCCAGGGCGAGATGGCCGGAGGCGTCGCGGCCCAGGTCGAGGCGGTCGGGGTCGGGGAAGCGGTCGGGATCGCGGTCGGCGGCGGACAGGGAGACCCAGACGGTCTCGCCGGCCGGGACGGTGACGTCCCCGATGGTCACGTCCTCGACGGGGAAGCGCCGGATGCCGAACAGGGCGGGACCTTCGTAGCGGGCGAACTCCTCGACCGCGCCCGGCAGCAGGGCCGGGTCCTTGCGCAACTCGGCGAGCTGGTCCGGGTGTTGGAGCAGGGCGAGCACCGCGTTGCCGATGAGCTGCACGGTGTTCTCGTACCCGGCGAAGAGGATGAGGAAGGCCAGCGACATCAGCTCGTCCTCGCTGAGCCGGTCGCCCTCGTCGCGCACGGCGATCAGGTCGGAGAGCAGGTCGTCGGCGGGCTCCCGGCGCTTGTCCACGAGGAGTTGGGTGAGGTAGCCGAGCAGGGCCACCACCGCCTGCTTGGCGGCCTCGGGCCGGGCCGGGTCCGGTGCGATCAGGGCGTCGGTCCAGATGCGGAAGTCGAGGCGGTGGGTGTCCGGGACGCCGAGCAGGTCGCAGATGACGGTGATGGGCAGCGGCGCGGTGTAGGCGGCGACCAGGTCGGCGGTGCCGTGCGGGCCGAGCGCGTCGAGGAGGCGGTCAGCGGTTTCCCTGATGGGCGTGCGCAGTTGTTCGATCCGGCGGGGCGTGAAGGCCCGGCTGACCAGTCGGCGGACCCGGGTGTGGTCGGGCGGGTCCATGTTCAGCAGGTTGGCGTCGAGCGCGGGCGGCAGCGACAGTCCCTTGTAAGTCCCCGCCGTCGCATGCCTCTTGTCCAGCGAGAGGCGCGGATCGGCCAGCGCCGCCCGTACGTCCTCGTACCGTGTGACCAGCCAGGCGGGTGTGCCGTCCGGACCGGCGATGCGGTGCACGGGCGAGGTGTCGCGCAGATGCCGGTACGCGTCGTAGGGCTGGTCGAGAAGGCCTTCGGCGAGGTCGTCCATGGGGCCAGCCTATGCGGAGCTCCGGGTGACTCGGATGACGCGCCCGGGCCGCCTCAGGTGTCGTAGTCCTGGATCCGCCGACCGTGTCCGCGGTCCAGCAGTGCGGGCAGCCGCTCCCCCAACTCCCTTACCACTGACGGGACATCGAGAGTGAGGAGCTGTCGGTCGCGCATCAGGACGCGGCCGTCGACGATCGTCGTGCGGACGTCGGAGGAGCGGGCGCTGTGCACGAGGGTGGCGGCGAGGTCGTGGACGGGCTGGGTGTGCGGGCCGGTGAGGTCGACGAGGACGAGATCGGCGCGGCGGCCGGGGGCGAGAGTGCCGAGGGTGTCGCCGAGGCCGACCGCGCGGGCGCTCTGGAGCGTTGCGTGGTGCAGGGCCTGACGGGACGTCAGCCAGCGGGGGTCGCCGGTGGTGGACTTCTGGATGAGGGCGGTGAGCGCCATCGACTCCCATACGTCCAGGGAGTTGTTGGAGGCGGCGCCGTCCGTGGCGAGTCCGACGGGGATGCCGATCCCGTGCAGGGCGCGGACCGGGGTGGTCGTGGGCCAGCCGAACTTGAGGTAGCCGCGGGGTGCGGTGGCCACCGCGGTACGGCCGCTCGCCGCTGCCAGTACCGGCAGGTCGCGGTCGAGGATGCCGGTGCCGTGCGCGATGAGGACGTCCACGTCGAGGATGCCGGTGCGGGCCAGGATCTCGATGGGGGTGACGCCGTGGCGGGCGAGACTGGCCTCGGTCTGGTCGCGGTTCTCGGCGGCGTGGAGGTGGACGGACAGGCCGTGTACGCGGGCGAGTTCGGCGGTGGCGGCGAGGTCGGCGTCGTCGACGGTGTAGGGGGCGTGCGGGGCGAGGGCGGTGGTGATGCGGCCGTCGGCGCCGCCCCGGTGTCGTAGCGCGAACTCCAGTGATTTCTCCCGGCCTTGGGGACCCTGCGAGGAGAAGTACGCCTCCCCCAGATGTGCGCGCAGCCCGCACTCCTCGACCACGGCGGCCACCGCGTCCATCGCGAAGTAGTGGTCCGCGAAGCAGGTGACGCCGGCCCGGATCATCTCGGCGCAGGCGAGCCGCGCCCCCAACTCCACGTCCTTTTCGGTGAGGTTGGACTCGATCGGCCAGACGACGTCGTTGAACCACTCCTCGGTCGGGAGATCCTCCGCGACCCCGCGCAGCGCGACCATCGGCGCGTGGGTGTGGCAGTTGATCAGCCCAGGCATGGCCACCTGCCCGCGGGCGTCGATGCGCTCGACGGCCGGCATCCCTTCGACCGCGGCGGCGGTCGTGACGGACTCGACGAGCCCGTCGCGTACGACGAGGGCCGCGTCCTCCTCGAACCCGATCCGTTCTTGATCGTCGTGCGTGAGGACGGTGCATCCGGTGATGATGAGATCAGCGGGAGACTCGGTCATCCCGCCAACGTACGACGAGGTCGTCGGCGCGCGTGAGCCGAACCGCGCATCCCGTCACGGCCCTGTCCAGGATTCGCCCGGGCGGGGACCCTGGCCTCACCATCCACGCCCGACGGCTCCGGAAAGAGGCCCGGCATGCTCCTCGGCACCTGGAACCTGGAGAACCTCTACCGCCCCGGCGGCCCCTCGGGCCCCAAGGACAAGACCGCCTACGACGCCAAGCTCGACGCCCTCGCCAAGATGCTCAAGCAGCTCGACGCGGGCCTGTTGGGCGTGCAGGAGGTCGGCGACCCCGAGGCGCTGGACGACCTGACCGGCCTGCTGCCCGGCACCTGGCACATCAAGCTCTCCCAGCACCCGGACGGCCGGGGCATCCGGGTCGGCTTCCTCAGCCGTACACCGCTGGAGGTGCTGTCCGACACGAACGCGTTCCCGGCGAAACTGCGCCCCGTGCAGGAGGACGACTCCGGCGAGCAGGTCGGGGCGGCGGGCCGGGGCTTCCTCGCGGTGGAGACGGTGACCGAAGCCGGCCCGCTGCGGGTGGCCGTCGCCCACCTCAAGTCGAAGCTGCTGTCCTACCCCGGGGGCCGTTTCTTCCCCCACAACGAGGGCGAGCGCGCCCGCTACGGCGCCTATGCCCTCTACCGCCGCGCCGCCGAGGCCACCACCCTGCGCGCCCTCGCCGACGAACTCCTCTCCGGCGACGGCCGCGAGCGGGACGTGGCCGTACTGGGCGACCTGAACGACGAGGTACAGGCGGCGACCACCCAGATCCTGCTCGGCCCGCCCGGCTCGGAGCTCGGCACGGCGGGCTACGACCGCCCGGACCAGGGCGACGCGCTCCGCCTCTGGGACGTGGCCCCGCTGATCCCCGCCGACCAGCGCTACTCCCGTATCAACTCCGGCCGCCGCGAACTGATCGACCACATACTGGCCAGCCACCGCCTGGTCCACCGCGTGACGGCGGCGGGCACGGGCCTACCGGGCGAGGGCACGCTGCGACTGCCGTCGGTGGGACCGGATCCGGCGGAGCGGCGGGGCGCGCCGGGCTCGGATCACGCACCGGTGTGGGTGCGGGTGGACTGACCGGGCGCGGTGACGCGGATCTTCGACTGACCGTGCGGGAGTTGCTCCCAGTCGTCCATGAAGCGTGCGGTCAGGCCGTGTCGGGCCGCGAGGGCGAGGAGCGTCTCGGTGCGGTAGTAGAAGTCCTCGCGGAGGACCTGGTGTTCCTCTCCCTCCGTACGGTCGAAGGTGAAGTCGAACCAGCCCCCCGGCGCCAACACCCGCCCGACATGGGCCAGGCACTCCTCGATCACGGACAGCGGGGAGTGCGAGAAGACGCTGTGCGCGTGGACGACGTCGAAGTGGGCGTCGGGCAGGAAGCCCAGGGTGAGGTCGTGGACGGGAGTCAGGGTGGGGAGCCGTTTCTGCAGCCCCATCTCGACGACCGTGTCCTGCGCGGCGACGAGGATGTCCGGGGAGATGTCGATGCCGTAGTAGTGGCCGGGCTCCAGGTGCCGGATGAAGCGCCAGCCGCCGCGCAGGTTGCCGCAGCCGATCTCCAACAGGCGGTGTTCGGGGCGCAGTCCGTGGCCGACGAGGTAGTCGAACTGCAGGGCGCCGAGCGCGAGCCAGCGTTCACGGTTGCGGCTGCCGACCGCGTTGTCGGGGTCGGCGCGGGTGTCGGAGCGCATCACGGCGCGGTAGTAGGAGACATGGTCGGGATGGCGGTGACTGAGCCACAAGTCCCGGGCGGCGCGGGCCAGATGGCGGGGCACCCGGTCGGGGTGGCGCAGGGCGTAGGTGACGCGGTGGCCGAGGGCGGCGCGGTTGGCGGTGAGGGTCTTGGCGGCCATGAGGCGGGGCCTTTCGGGTGGCGGTGCGTGCTCTGCACCCAGCCTCGGGGCGTGGACACGGCTCGTGGCTCGACCGACAGTCCCTGGTCCGCGGCCCCTTCGGACGAACCTGATGTCAACCGATCGGTTGATGCGCCGCCACGCTGAGGGCGTTAGACACGGAGGATGGAACACTCCGATGCGGCCGATCCGACCGAGCCGGTCGATCCGGCTGATCCGATCGATCCGGACGAGCGCTGGCTGGTCGCGACCGTGCACGCGGCGTTCTTCCTGCTGCTCGGCTCCTCGTTCGTCCGCTTCCTGATGCGCGACGGGCGCGGAGCGCACACGGGTTGGATCGTGACCCTCTTCGCCGCCTTCTCCCTCCTCTACGTCCTCGGCCGCGTACTGACCCCGGCACCCCGCCCCGGCTCGGCACCGACCGCGCGTCATCTGGTCTGGCTCGGCTCGGTGTCGGCGATCTGGGCCGTCCTCGTGGTCCTGGCGCCGAGCGCCACGTGGTGCGCGATGCCGTTGCTGTTCGTCGGGGTGCACACGCTGCCGCCACGGATCGCGGTGCCGCTGGCCGCCGTACTGACCGCGTTGGTCGTCGCCTCCGAGATCCGCGTCGCGCACGGCACGCTCAACCCGAACATGGTCGTGGCCCCACCGGCCGTCGCCGCGGTCGCCACCGCTGTACTGGTCCATCTGCAACGGCAGTCGGTACGCCAACGAGTCCTGATCGGCGACCTGGTCCGCACCCGGCGCGATCTCGCGGCCACCGAACGACGCGCGGGCGTGCTCGCCGAACGGCAGCGGCTGTCCACCGAGATCCATGACACCCTCGCCCAAGGCCTGTCCAGCCAGCGGATGTTGCTGCAGGCCGCCGAGCGGGTGTGGGAGTCGGACCCGGCGGCGGCCCGCGCGCATCTCGGCAAGGCGGCGGGCATCACCTCGCGCGGACTCGCCGAAGTCCGCCGCTTCGTCCACGACTTGGCGCCGGCCGACCTCGCCGAGCACTCCCTGCCCGGGGCGCTGGCCGCGCTGGCGGAACGGGAGAGCGGGCCGGGACTGACGGTCGAGTTCCAAGAGTTCGGGGAGTCCGGGGAGTTCCGGGAGTTCGGGGAGTTCCGGCCGGACGGCGCCCAGGGCCCGCTCCCGGAACGGTCCGAGGCGGCCCTTCTCCGCATCGCCCAGGGCGCGTTGGCGAACGTCCGCGAACACGCGGCGGCGACCCGGGCCGCGCTGACCCTGACCTGGCTGGACGACCAGGTCTCGCTGGACATCGCCGACAACGGGCGGGGCTTCGACACGACCGCCACGGCACCGACGGGCGTGTCCGACCCGGCGCGCGGCCATGGCCTGCCGGCGATGCGGATCCGGGCGCGACAGTCGGGCGGGACGCTGACCGTTGAGTCGACACCGGGCGAGGGGACGGTCGTGTCGGCGGCGATCCCCGTACCCTCCAACATCCTTGAGGAGCAGGCTTCTTGAGCACCAATGACGGAACCGGGGCCGGTCCGACGGGCACGCCCGCGCGTCTCCCCGTCCGTCTCCTCCTGTGCGACGACCACGCGGTCGTACGGGCGGGCCTGTGCGCTCTGTTGTCCAGCGCCGAGGGCATCGAGGTGGTCGGCGAGGCGGGCAGCGGGGAGGAGGCGCTGGCGCTGACCGCGCGGCTCCGGCCGGACGTGGTGCTGATGGACCTGCAACTGGGCGAGGGCATGGACGGAGTGACGGCGACGAGAGAGCTGACGTCGGCCGAACCGAGCGTGCGCGTACTGGTGTTGACGATGTTCGACACGGACGCGGACATCACCCGGGCCATCGAGGCGGGCGCCACGGGGTATCTCCTCAAGGCCGAGCGCCCGGAGGAACTCTTCACGGCGATCCACAGTGCCGCGTCGGGCCGTACGGCCCTGTCCGCGCCGGTCGCCGACCGCCTCCTGGCCCGCATGCGCAGCCCGCGCCCCACCCTCTCCGAACGCGAGCACGACATCCTCGGCCAACTCGCCCGCGGCCTCGGCAACCGCGAGATCGCCCGGGCGCTGTTCATCAGCGAGGCCACGGTGAAGACCCATCTCGGGCGGATCTACGGCAAGTTGGGGGTGGAGACGCGGGCGGGCGCGGTGGCGGTGGCGAAGGAGCGGCGGTTGTTGCGGTGACGGGGTTGGGTCCGGAGGGAGGCGAGCAACCGGGGCACCAGGTCACGGAGTTGCCCGGATCGGGTCGCTACCCGGCGAGAGGCAACGCGGGCGGCCGTAGCCCCCGTAGCCCCGTCCGCTCCCTCTCCCGTTCCAACTCGTCGAGGAGTTCGGCGAGTTGCTCGCTGTGTCGGGCCGAGAGGTGGCCGGAGTCGTCGAGGTGGACGGCGCAGGCGGTCGTGGTGTCGACGAGCCGTTCGAGGGTGGTGACGACCTTGTCGGTGCCGGCCGAGTGGCGGGCGAGGGCGGGGAGTTCGGCGGCGGCGAGGGCGATGGCGGTGCGGGCCTCGGCGAGGGCGCGGTAAGCCTCGCGGCGCAGGGTCCAGCGGGCGGTGCGGTCGTCGGAGCCGCTCAGTACGTGGTCGAGGTAGGCGTGCGCGGCGGTGCCGGCCGCGGTGAGTCGGGCCCGTACGGTCCCGCCCCGCTGCCCCGGCATCGGCAGGTGTCCGACGACGAGCACGATGACGCAGGCCAGCAGCGTCTCGCCGATCCGTCCCGCGGAAGCCTGAGGTTCGCCGCCGACCATCACCAGGGCGAGCACGAGGACGGTGACGACGGCGGTCTGGGCGGCGAAGTGGCGGGTGGCGACGGGGATGAGGGCGCCGCTGACGGCGACCAGCGCGATGAGCCCTCCGGGCCGGGGCAGCACGAGGGCGAACCCGGCGAAGAGGAGTGCGCCGAGGACGGTGCCGGCCGCCCGGCACAACACCCGGGAGGCGAGGGGCCCGAGGTCGGGCTTGACGAGGAAGACGGCGGTGGCGGGCAGCCAGTACCAGTGCTCGTGCTGCCCGTACCAGCGGGCGTGGTGCAGGGCCTGGGCGACGGCGACGCTGGCTCCGAAGCAGAGGGCGACCCGCAGCCCGTACTCCCGCCCGCCGACCCCGAAAGCGACCTTGAACAGCCCCCGGACGGACCGCCGCCGGGTGTGCAGGTCGGTCCCCTTCCCCCGGTCGAAGGCCTCGGCCGCGTGCAACAGCGCGTCGTCCAGGGCCCGTAGCGCGGGCGCGGACCGGTGCGGCGCGGGCAACGGTCCCGTGTGCGTGCTTTCCCGTACGGCGGTGGCGAGCCGGCGCGGTCCTTCGGAGGCCCGTCCAGCCACGGCCTCCCCGCCCCAGGCGAGCGCGGTCGCGGCCTCGGCCAACGGCAGCGCGGCCGCGTACTGCGCGTGCAGCCGCCGCTCGGACGAGGAACTGGCGTACCGCCGCAACCGGGGCCCCGCGAGGGCGTCCTGCGCATGATCGAGGGCGGCGGTCAGGGCTGCCCTCCGGGCGATGGCTTCATCGGTGCCGACGGCGTCGAGGAGTTCGGCGACGGCGTCGTACACGGCGGCGACGGCGACGCGTTCGCCGTCGAAGCGGAAGTCACCGGCGATGGCGCCGGGGGTCGGCAACACCAGCCGCAACGCCACCAGCCACCCGGCACCGGCGAGAAAAGCAAGGGCGCGCTGCCACCCTTCCTCGGGCAGGGGCATGCCGGCACCGATGGCGGAGGCGACGAGCAACTGCGTACCGGCGCCGGAGGCGATGGGCCCAACTGCGCTGACTCCACCGGCGATCAGCCCGATGCCGGTGAACAGAAGGGTGAGGACGACGGCACCCACATGCTCCCCCGCATACGTCCCCACCAGCATCCCGCCGGCCCCCGCGAGCGCCGGCACTCCGATCCGCCGCACGGACGCCCGCCTGCTGCCGGGCCGGTCGTTGATCCCGGCGAGCATCGCGGCGATGGCGGCGACGACACCGAGGGAGGTGCGGTCGAGAAGGACGGCGGCGAGGAGGAGGGGGCCCGCGGACAACGCCCCACGGGTGACGGCGCTCCAGGGGACGGGGCCGCGTTGGGCGCGGAGGGCGTGGGCGAGCCAGGGAGGTACGACGGGCGCGGTGCGGGACACGGTCTTCACGGTAGGCCGCGTGAGGGGAGAGAACGGGGCGTCGGCATTTCAGGAATGTGACGATCGGCGGGAAGGGTGAGTTCTTTATGAACGAAACCCGGGCACCCGCCCCTCAAATGAAGGCGGACCCGGGGGCGTAGCCTGCCCCCGGGCCCTGTGAGGCCGCCCACATTCACACGCCGGCCCGTTTAAGGGCCCAGGTCAGTCATCATGTCGTCGCGTCCTGCCTTTGGACCACCGCACATCGAGCTGCGCGGACTGGACTTGAACCAGTATTTCGACGACGTGGGGGCCTGACCCCGATGGATCCGGCGATGGACGGCGAATACTGAGTCTGGAGCGAGAGTCTGAGATTGATTCATCACGACAAGCTTCAGCATCAGCTTTGCGCTCTTGGCGCACCCCGGCCACAAGGACCGGGGAGTCTTGAATTCCGGAAAACTGGAAAATTGAACTACTGGCTACTGGCTACTGGCTACTGGCTACTGGCTACTGGCTACTGCTGGAAAAGATAGCCGAACACGGCGTCCCCGACCCGCTGATCGACGACCTCGACCCCGTTCGCCTCCTCGCGCGCGAACTTCACCGCCTGCTGCAACTTCTCGACCCGGTCGAGGAGTTCGTTGACGCGGCGGGCGGGCAGCGCGCCGGAGAACTTCACGGTCGTCCAGTACCCGACGGGAATGTCTTCGTAGTACACCTCGACCTGCGCGGGATGCTTCTCGGTGGCCTCGGCCTTCACGTGGTTGCGAGGCACCTTCTTGGTCCGCAGAGTCCGTACGGCCTCGGTCTTCCAGGCGTCGGTGGACGGATCCTGCACCCAGAACTCGGAGGCGTCGAGAACGGGCAACCTCCGCACAAAGGCATTGAGTTCGACGAGCTGCTTCTCCAGAAAGAGCAGATACGAAACGGGCACAGCGGCGACGACCACCCGCCCGTCCACCGTCACATCCGCCCGCGCCTCGCAGTTGGCCCAGTCCTTGGTGGCGGTCACGTCGAACAGCCGGGTAAGCGTCGCCGCGGTCTCCCGCAACACCCCTTCGGCCTGCACCTGCACCCGGGTCGACTCGGGCGGCAACTGCTCACCCTCCTCGTCCTTCGGCTGATACGTCCGCGAGATACCGGCCAGCAACGCCGGCTTCTGCAGCCCGTGCTGGGCAGCCGTGAGGTCCTGATGGGCCTTGGACTTGATGCCCTTCTCTACCGCGATGATCTGATTGAGTTTCGCCACGAGAAGGAAGCTAGCAGCGTCAACTCCCGTAAGGCGAAAGGTTTTCCGTCACCCGCCGAATGAATCGGCAACGGACCGAAAGAGCGTCCCGGCATCGTCAACAGCGCGGGCCAGCACCACCGGATCCGCCCCCGATTCCGCCCCCAATCCCGCTCCGAACCCCCCAAGCACCCGGTCAATCCCCCTCAACCCGGCCCGCTCCAACAACCGCTTCTCATTGGTCACCCACTCCCCCCGCGCGGCCAACACACCATGCCCAGCCTGGACAGCAGCCGTGGCAACGGCCCCGACGACCTCGGTGAGCCGACCGTTCGGAACGTGATTGGCCCTCGCGTAGGAGAGGGTGGCGCGGGCGGTCCCGTACCAACGCGCGGAGGCGGAGACCCGCAGCGCCTCCGGATACCGCTCCGGCCGCGGCACTTCCCCCTCCCCCCTCAACACCTGATTGATAGCCAGCTCAGCAACAACGAGATAACTCGGAATCCCCGCCAGATGAAACAACAACGGCTCCACCCGAAACCGCCCCGCCTCAGCCTCCGCCAACTCGTGCTCCACGACATCGAGATCGCGATAGTGCACGTCAACGCGTCGCCCATCAATGGTGAGCCAGGCCCCACCATTGAAAACCCCACCTCCCCACCCACCGACCTCAGACACTTCCCCCTCCCACCCGAGTCCCCGAAGATCCTCCGGATCAAAGGCACCCCGGTAGTAGACGGCAAGATCCCAGTCACTGTCGGGACGATGCGTGCCCTGAGCACGGGACCCACCGAGGGCTACGGCACGGACGGCGGGGAGGGAGGCGAGGCGGTCGGCGACGGCGTCGAGGAAGACGGAGCCAGGGAGAGTGGGCACGGTTACGGCTCCAACCGATCATGTGAGTGCCGGGCGTCATCGGAAGCGTAGGCGGAGGCAGACCGTTTCTGCGCGTGGACTCCACAGAAACCCATGGCCCCACCTGTCACTCTCCGTGCTAGCATTTCGAACACTCGATCGGCCCGCCTGATGTCTCGCCCCTTGAGCTCCACCAGGGACATCACCACCCGAACTTGGAGTTCCCTCATGTCCGCAGATCGCGGCTCAGCGCACGCAGTGCGTTCTCCACTCGCACTCTCCCCACCTCGGGAAGACTTCGTCATCCACGGCGGCTGCTGCATTCGCGGCATCCAGGCCTGATCCGGCCGCAGCACGTCCGAAGACATTGACGACCTGTGCCCGGATCGAGGCGTAACGATTCCCCGCCTCATCTCCGGCACCTCTTCCCGAAGGTGTTTCCGTGCAGAGCCAGGCTGTGACCATTGCCGCCATCATCGCCACGGCGCTCGTCGTGATCGTGCGCGATGCCTTCAACTGCTACACCCGAAACCAGGCCATCAAGGCCCCACTGAAGGACAGCGATTCAGCGCATCGGGCAAGGATTCTGGGCCAAATCGCCATCGTCCTGAAGCACTTGCCCAAAGATCACTGGGGACGTAAGTGAGGCGAAGGCAAACGATGTGCCCCGATATAGGCTTCGGCCGATCAACCCTGCTGCGGCCCGCCGGGCTTCCCATCATGGACACGCCCCCACCCGCACGAGTCATATCGTGCTGCCCGGGAGCCCGCCTTGCTTCGTGAATCCGTCTCCGCCGCCCGTGAACAGGCCTTCAGCGAGGACCTGTTCCACCGGCTCACGGACCGCTTCGTACACGCGCACGGCTATCGCCCCAGCGGCTCGGAGGCCAACTCGTGGCGACAGAGCCTCCCCCGGCTGCTCGACGTCCTCTTGGAGGCTGATCTGGGGGATGTCCATGTGTTCTTCGAGTACCAGCTGCCCCTGACGAGCAAGCGTGCGGACGCCGTACTGGCGGGAGTTCACCCCAGAACCGGTGAACCGTCGTACGTCGTGGTCGAGTTGAAGCAGTGGTCGAACGCCGAGTCGGACGAGGACGACCCGTTGCTGTGCAGAGTGGACAGCTATTCACGTCCCGTGCTCAACCCTGTCGAGCAGGTTCGGGGCTATTGCGACTATCTCGCCCACTTCAACGGCGCCCTCTCCTTCACCCCGGACCGCATTGCCGGAGCCGCGTATCTCCACAATGCGACCGAGTTCGGTATCAGCGGCCTCTACGGCGTCGAGCAGAGCGAGCGCGGACGGCTGTTCAGCGAGGAACGGCGCGGGGAGTTCGTGGACTTCCTCAAGTCGCGGCTCTCGCCGGCCTCGGGAGCGACCGCGGCCGACGAACTGGCCGCGGGCAAGATCGGCCCTTCCAAACAACTGATGGCCGTCGCGGCCAGGGAGGTCCGCGAGCGCGAGGAGTTCGTGCTCCTGGACGAGCAGCGTGTCGCCTACGAGACGGTCATGCGCGCCGTACGCAGAGCCGCTCGCGCCGACCACAAGGAGGTGGTCGTCGTCACCGGCGGTCCGGGCACCGGCAAGAGCGTGATCGCCCTGTCTCTGCTCGGCGAGTTGTACCGGCAGGGCCGAACCGCTCTGCACGCGACGGGCTCGGCCTCGTTCACCAAGACCATGAGGAAGGTGGCGGGGACCCGGAAGCGCGAAGTCCAGGAGCTGTTCAAGTACTTCAACAGCTTTATGACGGCGGAGCGGAATGGCCTTGACGTGTTGATCTGCGACGAGGCCCACCGCATCCGCAAGACCTCGGAGAACCGGTACACGCGTGCCGAACACCGAACGGGCAAGCGGCAGATAGAGGAACTCATCGATGCCGCCCGGGTACCTGTCTTCCTCCTCGACGAGCACCAAGTGGTACGGCCCGGCGAGATGGGCTCCCTCAAGGACATCCGAGACGCCGCCGCCGCGAAGAGCCTGACCTGCCACGAAGTCTCCCTGGACAGCCAGTTCCGGTGCGGCGGCAGTGATGCCTACCTGCGCTGGGTCGTCCAGTTGCTGAACCTGGAACCCGGCGGGCCGGTTCCCTGGGAGCCGGACGACCGGATGCGGCTCCATGTGGCGAACAGCCCTCAGGAGATGGAGGACTTCCTCCAGGAGCGCCGTTCCCAGGGCTTCAGCGCTCGGATGTCCGCCGGCTACTGCTGGAAGTGGACCACCAAGTATGCGGATGGTCAGTCGCTGCCCACGGATGTGGTGATCGGCGACTGGGCGCGGCCGTGGAACGTGTACGGGGAACGCGGGATCGCCGGTGCGCCGCCCGCCGCTCTCTGGGCCACGGATCCGGCCGGGTTCGGACAGGTCGGCTGCGTCTACACCGCGCAGGGCTTCGAATACGACTGGAGCGGGGTGATCATGGGACCCGATCTGGTCTGGCGTGGTGATCGTTGGATCACCGATCGAACGGAGTCCAAGGATCCGGTGTTCAAGAAGTCGACGGCGGATACGGACGTCGACCGGCTCATCCGCAATACGTACAAAGTGTTGCTGACGCGAGGGATGATCGGCACGATGATCTACTCGACCGATGCGGAGACTAGGGCCAAACTCCGGGAGCTGGTGGGAGCTGTGGAGACCGTCGGCGTAGCAGGCTAGGTACCAGCCCGACCGATTGTCAGTGCCACGCGTTATCAATGAGCTCGTCACTCAGTGTAACGACGGGGGAGTTAGTGATGACGACGCACATCTCGACGACTGGTCTACTGGCGCGGGGCTGGACGCGAGGAATGATTCGCCGGCTGCTCGGCCAACCGGATCTCCTCCGCGACAACCCGCACTTCCGCGCGGCCCCACAGATCCGGCTCTACGGCGTCGAACGGGTCGAAGCCGCCGAGCAGGGCGAGGAGTTCAAGAGCCTGGCGGCTGCCGCGGTACGCCGCTCGGTCGCGGCGAAGGCTGCCGCGCAGCGCAGGAGGCGCGAGGTATTGGCCCGGATCGCGGCCGAACCCATCGAGGTACCGCGACTGGCCCCAAGGAGGCTGGAGCAACTCGCGGTCGAGCATCGCCGCCGGCATGACGAGGAGAAGCGTCCCTACGAACGCGTAGTGAGGGACACGACTACCGACCGCCGCATCCCCGGCCACCTCACTCCCGACGGCTGGAAGGTCGACTATCTACGCCACCGACTGACTCGGTACGAGGAACTACTGGACGGGGTGCACGGCAGCTCCGGCCGCTCGGTCGCCGAGGAACTGCTCCGGCGCCGGATCTACGCGGCCATCGCGGAGGCGTACCCGAACCTGGGACAGGAGTGCGAACGGCAGTTGTCTGAACGGGAGTGCGGTCCATCGCCGGGATGACGTACCCGGCGATGGCCAGGACAGCACCCGGTCCGCACCCCACGGCGCCCCTACGCTCCGGCCGTATGAAGGACGATCAAGCCCAGCGGGTGCACCAACGGCTCGCGACCTGCCCCTTGTTGCACCCCGTCGCCTTCGGCGAAGGCCGCCGGTTCGGGCTGTGGGATCTCGCTTCCCTCGCCGAGGGCGCCCTCGGCGAGTGCGTCGACCCGGACTCGCTGACGGTGACGAGCGAGAAACGGCTACGGCTCGGATTGGGCGCCGCCGGACGTGAGCACCGGTACGACGACACCCTCTGCCGCCGGTACTGGATCCTGCCGCCCGACGGCAACCGCGGCCCGGTGGGCACGATCGCCGTCGGCACCCTGTCCTTGGGCGGCGGGGCATTGCGCGTCTCCTCGCTCTACGTCCATCCGGTCGCCCGCCGCCACGGACTCGCCACGGCAGCACTGAACACGGTGTACGAGGCATGCCGCGCCGAAGGGCTGCACGGATTCCGCCTGGACTCGTACTGGACCTGGCAGAGATCCGTCCGCTTCTACCTCACCCGCGGCCTCTGGCTCACCTCCTGGAAACACGCCCTCGGCTTCGCCCGGTTGTCGTACCTGCCCCGCTACGAAGTCCACGAGGCCGCCGACGGTTCGTTGACGTTTCTCGTAGCAGGCGTAGCAGGCGATGACGGGCCCTCGACGACCTCGACCGAACCGGAGGAAATGAACACGCTTCTGGTGGGCAGCACCGACGGCCACCGACTGCGCTTGCACAAGACAGACGCGTACCGGCGATTGTCCGAGCGTCGAAGCACGCTGGAACTGTACGCACTGTCGACACTCGCGCTCCATCTCGCCGTGCGCGGACGGCCGTTGGTGCGCGGAGAGAAGGAGTGGGCCAAGGCGACAGGGTGGTGCGACATCGGGGAGCCGGAGGGGTTGGCCTACAAGATCGGCGTGTTCGAGCAAGTGGCACGCGAGGACGGCTGGCGGGTGGAGAGTCCGTACGACGACGGGTCGATGCTCGGCGTTCCGTGACGGGAATCCGGAGGCCGTCGTGGAACTCATTCGGTGAACACCCCTGCCCTTCGTCAACCTGGACAGAACTGGCTTTGGTGTCGTTGTTGCCGTCCCGATACCTTCGGTCTGCTCGAGAGAACCCTCGCCCCACCGGGAGTCGATCTTGTGTCGAAGGAATCGGATCTCCAGGTCGACTACGACCTCCTGTCCACAAGCGCCAAGCAACTCGCCCAGATTCGCCGTGAGTTCAAAGGTATGGAGGACTGGAAGCACGACATCGCGACTCTGCTGGGCGACAGCCGTGTCCGGAGCGCCATGGCCGACTTCGTGAACAACTGGGACAGGAACCGAAAGCGGCTGGTCGAAGAGATCGAAGAGGTCGGGAAGATGGTCAGGACGACCAGCGACGCCTTCAAGGGACTCGACACCCGACTGGCCGGCGCCACCGAGGGGAAGAGGTAGCACCTTGGGCGCAGAAGGAGCGATGGCTCTTCACAGGGGGAACATCCATGGCTCGGCCGGCTGACTGGGCGCCGCTCGCCGAGACCGACCCCGTTCCGGGGGATCCCGAAGGGATTCGGCGCGAGGTCGCGCACATGAGGAAGATCGCCGAGAAGTTGCGCACACAGGCCAAGGCCATGCAGGCGATCGCCGACTGCGACGGCCTGAGAGGCAAGTACGCGGACGAACTCGGGGACAAGGCACGCGGGTTGGGCCGCAGACTGGACCTTGCCGAAGACCGGTACCGCAAGGTGAAAGGGCATCTCGGCGGCTGGGCGGACGACATGGAGACCGCCCAGACGAGGGCGGATCGGGCCCTCGACGACGCGAAGGACGCCCAACGGGTCATCGACCTTCGCAAGCCCGACAACGGCAGCGAAGGCACGGGCAAGGGCTCCGACAGGGGCCATCCCGACGACACCCCCGCCGTCAAGCGGGCCGAGGAAGCCCTTGAGACGGCCCGTACGAAGCTGACCCAGGCTGTCTCGTTCTACGGTGAGCGCGCCGACCACCACGCCGGCAGGATCCGGTCGTCGATCGACGACGACATGGAAGACAGTTGGTGGAACGAGGCCAAGGCGTGGGCGGGCAGTGACTGGCTCGGGGACCTGGCCGAGTGGTTGAGCGACATCACCACAGTGCTGTCCATCATCGCGATCTTCTTCCCGGCCGTCGGTGCTCTGGCCGGGTTCCTCACCGGGGTCGTCATCGTGATCCACGTGCTTCAGGCGCTGACAGGCAACGGTTCCTGGTTCGACGTTCTCACCGATGTCGCATCGTTCAAGATGGCGCGCAACGGCATCAGGGCGGCCAAGGCCGTCAAAGGGCTGCAGCAGGAGGCTCGCGGTCTCTCCGAGGGGCTTGCCAAAGCGCAGGCCAGGCGAGAGGCCATGCGTGCCAACGCGGCGAGCAGAAGGGGCGGCGGTCGACTCGCACGCGTGCACCGGGCGCGTGAGAACGCGTCGGGACGGGCAGCGGGCAGGCAGGTACGGGACGAGCCCCTGCCGGAGTTGTCGAGAAACGAGAAGGTCCTCGCCTTCGGCGACAGGGACACGTCCAAGCAGGTGAAGGACATCCGCCGCTGGCGCAGCCAGTATCCCGACAACGCCCGGTTGGCCACCGCAGCTGACGCAGCGGAGCGTCAGTTGGGAATGGCGCGGGCCTCGTGGGGCGCAAGCACGGTGCTCGACCTCGGCGGCAGGCTCGGCGACGAGTACTCAAGCACGTACGTGAAAGCAAAGGGTCATATGACGGCACCTGCAGCAGGTGCGTTGGGGTCACGATGGTGAGATTCAAGCCGGTCAATCAGGGAGCGGAGAACACCGGCACCGCCGACGCCGACCGAGCGGCCGCGCGCCGGTCGGACGAGGCACTCTTCAAGCTCGCGACCAGACTGCGCTACGTACTCGTCGCCGTGCTGGTGCTCACGCTTCTGTGGTTTCTGCCCGCTCTGAGGAACGCGACGTTGTGGGGATGGCAGGTGCCCATGCCCACCTGGTGGACCGACATCGCGGCCCTGACTCCCTTGCTGGCGCTATTCCGGTTCCGCGATCCCGAGGCCAGGCGCAGCGGTGTGACCATGGAGTCCGATCTGAAGATCGTCAGTGGCCTCTACCTCTTCATGGCCGTCGTCGGCGCCCTGCGCGAAGGTTTCTTGCCGCTCTTGCCGACCGTCGTCTTCAGCGTCTCCGTCTTCGCGGGCATCTGGCACACCAACAGGCAGGCTCGTGCGCGTGGTTGAGTCGACATCTCCACCCACCGGCTATCGCCTGCTCCTGCCGTCGGACTGGGTGCAGGTCCCACTACGGCAGGGTGACGCGGAAGAGTCCGTACGCTCCATCGTCACCTCGGCCTTCTCGCGCGTGCCGGCCGACGTACCGCGCGACAAGCTGACCCCTCTCCGGTTGGAGCTCGAACGCAGGTTGCGGGCAGCCGTGGCCGAGGCTCGGAAGGCCGAGGCACTGGAGCTGTACCTCCCTATGCGGCTGGCGGGGGAAGCGAACCTCGGTGCGTCGATCATCGTCTCCGAGACGCTGGTCCCCGCACATACGGGGTCCGACACCATGACCGGCCGCGTGTCCGATCCGGCGGAGACCGCCCTGTGGTTGCTCTCCGGCGACATGGCCGCCGACCTGAATGCGAGCAGCGGTGAGGTGGACGGTGCCCTTGCCGTGCGCCGGGAACGTGTCGCGCCTGCGGCTGTGGACCGCGGGGCCGAGTTGGCCAGCCGGAGGGTGGACTACTTCATGCCTGTTCCCGGCGATCCGGAGCGCTGGTTCGTGGCGGCGTTCTCCACCATCGGGGCCGGCGACCCGCGGGACGAACTCGCTGATGCCCTGGTCGAGTGGTTCGACGCGCTGATGACGACCTTCAGGTGGAGCTGGACATGACCGAACCCAGGGTCGAGTTGGAGCACGAATTCAGCCTCGACATCGATTACGACCCGAGTCGCTGGCTGGAGCTCCCTCCGCGCTGGGACACCGAGGAGTGGCAGGACATCGGCGTCTGGGCGCACACGTGCGCCAAGCTGTACTGGCGGGCGTACGAACAGGACCCGGAAGAATCCGGAGTGCTCTTCCTCACGGGCACGCTGCGGCGCTTCGCGGAGGCCTTCGCGCCCGAGCCCTTCGATACGCGCGTGCTGCTGCGCATGTGGGAACCGACGAGAATGCCTCTCCAGGTGTGCACCATGGTCAAGCCCGCCCAGGGTGACCGTGAGGAGACGTTGCGGTTCCTCGTCGGAGCGGAGGATCCGGATGCCGTCGAACCGCCCGTCGTCGAATCCGCCCGCACAGAACCACTCGGCGAAGGACTGCGGGCATTCCGCTATCTCCGCTACGACGACACCCCCGAAGTGGTCGCCGCCCTGCGCTACGCCTGGCGCGATGACGAAGTCGGTGCGGACGTGGTGCTGTGGACCGCCACGACCGACACGGCGCAGGTCATCCGGGCCGCCGAGGACATCGAGGAACTGGGGCACACGTTGAGCGTGGCGGTCTGGGATCTCGAGACAGAGGACGGGAGTTCACCAGACGCGAATGCCGAATGACCCCACCTCGTCGTCGCACAAATGAGGTGAGCCACGACCGGCCGCCGCATAAGGTGCCCGCATGAGCAGCGACGCGGATCCCGAAGTCGTCCTCCGTCGAGCCACCGCCCCCGACGCACGCCCCGCCGCCGACGTCTGGCTCCGTTCCTTCGCCGCCGCGCTGCCGACCGTCGTCAGTCCGCGGTCCGCCGATGACGTGCGGGGCCATTTCCGGGACGTGGTGGTGCCGTTTCGGGAGACGTGGGTCGCGGAGGTCGGGGGGACGGTCGTCGGGGTCATGGTCGTCAAGGGAGACGAGCTCTCCCAGCTGTATCTCGAACCCGACTGGCGTGGGCGCGGGATCGGTGATCTGTTCGTCGGGCTGGCCAAGGAGCGCAGTCCGAAGGGGCTGACCCTGTGGACCTTCCAGGTCAACAAGCCCGCCCACCGCTTCTACGAGCGTCACGGCTTCGTCGCCGTCGAGTACACGGACGGGAGCGGGAACGAGGAGCGGGAGCCGGATGTGCGGTACGTGTGGCAGCCGTAGAGTCGGCGTCCACGTGCTTGCCTACGACGGGCGTTCTCTCGGCTCAACCGGCCTTTCCCTGCGCCGCGTTGCGCGCCAGCTCCAGCGCATACGTCGGCCACCACTCCCCCGCCACCGGGCCGCCCCGGCACGTGCCGTCGGATTCGCCCGGGCGTTTGATCCACAGGTAGGCGTCCAGGAGGGCGTTGGTCGTGCGGGTCGTGGGTGGGGTGCCCAGGGCGCGGCCCGGGGGGTTGCACCAGGCGTCCGTGCCGGTGGCGGCGGTGTTCGGGCCGTTGCCGTTGCGGCTGGTGTCGATGACGTAGTGCTTGCCGCCGAGGTCCTTGGACAGCCAGTCGCCGTACGTCGAACTCGCCGTGTTCGTCTGGAAGTTGGAGACGTTCAGCGCCACGCCGTCGGCCCGGGCCACGCCCGCCGACTTCAGCGCGGCGACCAGGCGCCAAGCCTCCGGGATCCAGGCGGAGTTGCCCGCGTCGAGGTAGACGTGGGTGTGCGGCTGCCGCTTGAAGCGGTCGACGGCGTAGGCGAGCAACGCGTACCGCTCGGTCGCCGCCACCCGCGTGCAGCCCGCCACCACCTGCGCCACGGCGTCCGGTTCGACGATCACGTACGCGCCCCGGTCGCCCAGCGCCGACGCGAACTGGTCAACCCACGCACGGTAGTTGGCCGCCGTGGGGGCACCGCCGACCGAGTACTGGCCGCAGTCGCGGTTCGGGATGTAGTACGCCACCAGCACGGCGAGGCGGCCCGCTCGCTCGGCCGCGGTGGTGCGGGCGCGGACCACCGGGCCGGGGTCCGGGCCGTTCAGCCACTCGGCCTGGGGGTGGTCGGCGATACGGTCCATGAGGGCGGCGTCGACAGTCCGGCCCTCGCCTCGCCACTCGGCGGACTGGCGGGCCGCGCGGGAGTCGGGGTCCGTCCACAGGTCAGGGGACGGCTCCGCCGCAGCAGTGCGGGACGCGCCCGTGCAGCACAGGCCGGCCAGCAACGCCGCCAGCAGTATGCGCGGCGCCGACCCCGACGCCTGCCTCGCCCGGCAAGACCCCGGCAGTCGAGCGGGCAGGTTCCTGAACACTGGCTTCTCCGTCCCCGGCACGACTCGCCACGACTCGCTCGTCCTGACCGGAGTCTGCGGGTACGGCTCCGCACAGCCCGGCGCACCACCGGGCAGGTCGTCGGAAAATCACCCCGACGGCGGTCGCAACCCCTCGTCTCCCGCAGACGCCGGCACGACAGCAAGCCCCGCCTGCCCGGACTGCCCACTCCCCGGCCCCCGATGCCGATACGCCCAAGCCGCCGCCCGCGCCGACAACTCGACGAGGTTCGGCTCGGAGGTGTCGTCGTCGAGGTGGCGGTATTCAACAGCGGTGAGGATGACCACGCGTTCGGGCAGACCCAGGTGGTCGTAGAAGCCGGTCGCGAGGATGTCGGCGGCGGCCTCGGTCGCCGGGACCCCCGCCGCGTGGTGGGCGTGGACCAGCGCTTCGAGTTCGCGGAGATAGTCGACGTACGCCCGGACGTCCTGCGGAGTCATCAGCGGGCCGTGGCCGGGGATGACGACCTCGGGGTCGAGGGCCAGGACCGTCTCGCAGGCGGCGATGATCGCGGACAACGGGCCGTCCCAGTGCACGGGGTGGTCGTCGGCGAACAGGACGTCCCCGGCGCAGACGACCCGCTGGGCGGGGAAGTGGACGATCAGGTCACCGGCCGAGTGCGCCGGCCCCACCTCGATCAACTCGGCCTGGATGTCGCCCACTTGGAGGTCGTACCGGCCCGAGAAAGTGGTGGTGGGCGGGGCGGTCTCCAGGTCCTCGTACCGGTAGCGTCCGAAGTGCTCACGCGCGTACCAGCCGAGGGGCTCGTCGGGCGGTGTGCCGTGGGTGAGGAAGTGCATCTGCTGGGGTGACGGTTCGCGGCACAGGTGCTCCGCGCTGGCGCGGGTGGCGATGATCTCGGCGCCGGGGAAACAGCCGTTGCCGAAGGTGTGGTCGCCGTTGACGTGGGTGTTGACGATCGTCCTCACGGTGACGTCGGCAGTCAGGGCCTGGCCCGCCGCCGCGATCAACGCCTCCGTCATCGGCCGGTCGTAGGGGGTGTCGACCAGTGCCGCCTGCTCGCCCGAGGTGACCAGCAGACAGTTCGCGAAGCCCCAGGTGCCGACGTGCTGCGGCGCCCACAGATGGAGCCCCTCAGCAACCGGAGTGAGTCCGTCAGGAAGGTTCATGCCCTCATTCTGACCGCAGGCCCCTGCGCCCTCAGGAGTCGCCCCCGCTCCATCAGACCCCCACCACCTCCTCAACCCCTGCCCCAAACCCGCCGCTTCACCAACGGCCGCGCATAGCCCCCCGCCCGACTCGTCGACAACCCCAACTCCACCAACGACTCGGCGAGTTTGACCGCGGCCCCGACCCCGTCCACCACCGGCAGGCCCAGCTTCTCCCCAACTACCCTCTGCAGCCCCGTCATTCCGGCGCACCCAAGGACCAACACCTCCGCCCCCGCCGCCCGCACCCGCTCCGCCGCCGCCACGAACGCCTCCTCCGTGCGGTCGGGGTCGCCCAGGTCGAGGACGCCGAGCCCCGTGCCGACGACGGCGGCGCAGTTGCGGCCCACGCCGGCCAGTTCCAGGCTGTCCTCGATCTGGCCGCAGGAGCGCTCAAGGGTGGTGACCACGCCGTAGCGGCGGCCCAGCAGACATGCCAAGTGAGCCGCCGCCTCCGTGATGTCGACCACGGGTACGTCCACCAACTCCCGTACGCCTTCCCGCCCGTGCTCCCCGAAGCCGGCCAGCACGACGGCGTCGTAGGCGGGGCCTTCGTATGTGCGCAGCAGGTCCATGACGGCCGCCGCCGAGAGGTAGCTGTCGAGCCAGCCCTCCGCCGACTCGGGGCCCCAGGCGGGGGTCAGGCCGGTCACGGAGGTGCCCGGGCCTGCGGCGGCCCGGGCACCTCGTACGATCTCCTCGGTCATCTCCTGCGTGGTGTTGCAGTTGGTGACGACGATCCGCACTCCGCTCAGACCCCCACCTCGACGGCCGGTTCGGCACCGCGCTCGGCGCGCTCGCCGCGGCAGATCAGCAGGTACAGGCCCGCTCCCAGCGCCGTGCCGATGAACCAGGAGTACGGCGCCACATCGCTGAACGTCTTCACCAGCGCGAGCACCGCCGCGACCGCCGCCGACGGCAGGAACGCGGCCAGCGCCTTGGGGTTGACGCCGCTGCGGTAGTAGTAGCGGGAGCCGGGGCGGGCGTCGAAGAGTTCGTCGACGTTCACGCGGCCGCGCTTGACCAGGTAGTAGTCGACCATGATCACGCCGAACAGCGGGCCCAGGAAGGCGCCGAGGCCGCCGAGGAAGTAGTTGACGACCGTGGGGTTGGAGAAGAGGTTCCACGGGGTCACCACCAGCGCGGCCACCGTGCTGATCATGCCGCCGATCCTGAAGGTGATCTTCTGCGGCCAGACGTTGGCGAGGTCGTACGCCGGGGAGACGAAGTTGGCGACGATGTTGACGCCCATGGTGGCGATGGCGAAGGTCAGCGCGCCCAGCACCATCACCCAGGTGTTGCCGACCTTGGCGACCAGCTCCGCGGGGTCGGTGATGGCCTGGCCCCAGACCTCCAGCGAGCCGGCCGTGACGATCACCGAAACGACCACGAACGCCGTGGAGTTGATGGGCAGGCCCCAGAAGTTGCCGCGGCGGACTGTCTTGTAGTCCGGCGCGAAGCGGGAGAAGTCGCAGAAGTTGAGCATCAACGTGCCGTAGGTGGCGAGGATCAGCCCGATCGCGCCGAACCACTGGCGCCACTGCTCGCCGACCGAGACCGGGTGCGGGGTGGAGGTGAGCGAGATGCTCCAACCCGCCTTGGAGAGAACCCAGATGGCCAGCGCGATCATCACCAGCCAGATCGCGGGACCGCAGAAGTCCTGGAACTTCCGTACGGATTCCATGCCCTGACTGATGATCACCGCCTGGATCAGCCACAGCGACACGAAGGAGACCCAGCCGAGGGCGTCAAGTCCCAGGAAGGAGTGGTGAGTCCAGGACTCAAGGCCCGGCCAGGCGGCCAGCAGCATGACGTTGACGGCGACGGAGGCCAGGTAGGTCTGGATGCCGTACCACATGATGGCGATCACGGCCCGGATGAGGGCCGGGATGTTGGCGCCCCACACGCCGAAGCTGATGCGGCTGACGACCGGGAACGGGACGCCGTGCGCCTGGCCGATCCGTCCCATCCAGTTCATGCCGACGTAGATGAGCACGAAGCCGACGAGCAGGGAGGTGAAGACCTGCCAGACGTTCATGCCGAGGACCAGCAGGCCGGCGGCGAAGGTGTAGTTGCCGAGGTTGTGGACGTCGGACATCCACATGGCGAAGAGGTCGAAGACCTTCCAGTTCCGCTTGCCGGCGGGGGCGAGGTCTTCGTTGGTGAGCCGGGGGTCGGGGACGAACGCTGGGGCGCCGGTGGCTTCGGCGCGGTCGGCGAGGGACACGGGGCCTCCATGAGCGACGGGGCTGGGGGACGGAGGAGGACTGCTTGCCGATTCGTTTGGTATACCAAACTGCCGACATGGTCCCGCCGTCAAGCGTTCCGACCGATGTCCGCCCCGTTACTTCTCCGTAAACCCACCCTCACCCGCCTCCGCGGGAACACCCCCGCGTCGGCGAAGATGGGGCCATGGGCGCCATGACGAAGATCGAACCCCTCGGTGCGGTGCGCGAGCGGGTCCTGGCCACGCTGCGGCAGGACATCATCGCGGGCCGGCTGCGGGCCGGCGACCGGCTGGTCGAGCGGGAGCTGGCCGAGCGGTTCGGGGTCTCCCGGGTGCCGGTCCGGGAGGCGATCCGGGCCCTGGTCGCCGAGGGCTTCGTCCTCTTCGAGTCCGCCCGCCGTACGGTCGTACGCCGTCTGACACCCACCGACGTCAAGGAACTCTTCGAACTGCGCGAGGCGTTGGAGGTCTACGCGGCGGGCCTGGCCGCCCAACGGGCGACACCCGAGGCACTGACGGAGCTGCGCGAACTGCTCGCCCAGGCGGCCACGGCGACCGAGGCGGGCGACGGCGAGACCATCACGGACGTCAACACCCGCTTCCACGACCGCATCCTCGCCCTCGCCGGCAACAGCCTCCTGATCTCGGTCATGGAACCGGTCGACGGCCGCCTGCGCTGGCTCACCCGCCAGAACGAGGAGTGGCCCCAACTCCTCACCGAACACCAGGAGTTGTACGAGGCGATTGCCTCCGGCGATCCCGACCGGGCTCGCGCCCACGCCTTGGACCACGTGCAGGCCAACTACCGTTCCACGGTGCGGCATCTGTTCGGGGATGGCGAGGCGGACGGCTGATCCACCGGGTCATCCGGGAAACACCGACTGCCGTACAGCCATCACCAACCGACTTACGAACATCACCAACTGGGGGACACCATGGCGCGCCGATCCCGGCTCAGCCTCTCCGTATCCATTGCCATGCTCATGATGGTTCCGGCGCTGGCCGCGTGCGGCTCCGGAGCGGACGACGAGCCCGCGCGTCAACAGGCGAAGAACACATCAGGCCCGAGGGCCAGAACCCTGAGCAAGGCGGAGCTGGAACGGTCCGCGGTCA
This sequence comes from Streptomyces sp. NPDC001002, assembly GCF_053599215.1. NCBI lineage: Bacteria > Bacillati > Actinomycetota > Actinomycetes > Kitasatosporales > Streptomycetaceae > Streptomyces > Streptomyces sp. NPDC001002. The sequence continues at coordinate 52,455 of NZ_JBSFLV010000056.1, forward strand.
CGGCCACCGATCTCGCCAGCTACGAGGTTCAGACGACGCTGACCGCCACGTACGCGTCCCGCAAGAAGGCCGATCCCGAGGCGTGCGCTCCCCTCATGCAGGCGGTCGGCGGAAGCAGCGGCTACGCGGCCACGGCGCGCGTCGGGCGTGTCGTCTTCCCGAAGAAGCAGGGCAGCGGCGCGCAGGTGATCCTCTCGTCCCACAGCGCCGCGGACGCCGTGCGGGTGATGGAGGCGTTGCGGACGGCCGCCGAGCGGTGCGAGGGCTTCAAGGACGTCACCGCGGACCTCTCCTACGAGGACGTCGAGGTGCGACCGGACGCCGGTCTCGGCGACGAGTCGGTGTCCCTGGGCATGACACAGCTGGTGTCGGGCGACGACGTCCGGGTCCCCTACGCGGTGGTCGCTGTCCGGCAGGGGGCGACGGTCGCCATGTTCCGTACGTTCAACAACCCCTCGCGCCCAGGGGGCAAGAAGGCGGCCGTCGTACAGGAGGCGATCATCAAGGCCCAGCTGAAGAAGATCACCCTCTAGACCGCCTCTCCACGCATCGCAAGGCCCGCCGTCTCCCCCGCCGTCCGCAGCACGTCCCGCAGCATCTCAGGCGTCAACTTCCCCGTGAACGTGTTGCGTTGGCTGACGTGGAAGCAGCCGAACAGATCGATCCCGTCCAACGGGACGCGCACTCCGTGCCCGAAGACCGGCCGTGGCCGAGGAACCGTCCAGCCCGCCGCCGTGAACGCCGGCAGCGCCGCCTGCCAGCCGAAGGCGCCGAGCACCACCACCGCCCGCAACGTCGGCTGCAGCAGCCGCAGTTCGTCGACCAGCCAAGGGCGACAGGCGTCCCGCTCCCCCGGCGTCGGCTTGTTCTCGGGTGGTGCGCAGTGCACGGGAGACGTGATGCGCACGCCGTGCAGGGCTAGGCCGTCGTCCACGGAGACCGCCGTCGGCTGGTTCGCCAACCCCACGTCGTACAGGGCCTGGTAGAGCACGTCCCCGGAGCGGTCGCCGGTGAACATGCGGCCCGTGCGGTTGCCGCCGTGCGCGGCCGGGGCGAGGCCGATGATCAGCAGCCGGGCGTCCGGCGGGCCGAAGCCCGGTACCGGCCGTCCCCAGTACGTCCAGTCGGCGAAGGCGGCGCGCTTGACGCGGGCCACCTCCTCACGCCAGTCGACCAGCCGGGGGCAGGCACGGCAGTCCGAGATGCGCAGGTCGAGTTCGGCGAGGGCGTCCACGTCACCACCGTATGACCATGTCCGGGTCACCGTCCTCCGGTCAGGTCCGCTACGTCCATGCCGCCCCGAGCGCCACGAACCCGCAGATCAGGAGGAACAGGATCGCCAGCAACGGCCATACGAACCGCAGGTACTTGTCGTAGCCGATCTTGGCGAGGGCCACGCCACCGATCGTCACCGCCGTCGTCGGGACCCACAGGTTCATCCAGCCGCTGGCCGCCTGCCAAGCCGTCACGACGAGGGCGCGGGAGACACCGGCGAAGTCGGCGAGGGGCGCGAGGATCGGCATGGCGAGGGTGGCGTGGCCGGAGGTGGAGGGGATCAGGAAGGCCAGCGGGAGGTTGACGACGAAGACGAGGATCGCGAAGACGCCCGCCGAAGTGCCTTTCACCACGCCCTCGATGGAGTGCAGCACGGTGTCCGTGATCTTCGAGTTGTTCATGATGACGGTCACGCCACGGGCCAGCACGATGACGAGCGCGGGTGAGATGAAGTCCGCCGCGCCCTGGATGATCGTCGAGCTGAGTTGCTGTTCGCGCATCCGCGCCACGAGTCCGATCAGGACCGCCGCGCACAGGAAGAGCGCGGCCAACTGCGGGAAGGACCAGTCCAGTTCCCAGCCGTACGGGGTCGCGTCCGCGTCGCCGGTGAGCGCGCTCGCCCAGGGCACCACCGAGAAGATCATGAAGGCGAAGACCAGGCCCATGGTGACCAGGACCGCCTTGTGCAGCCCGGTGAGCTCGGGGGCCTCCCCCACGGCCTCCTCGTTCTGGTCCCGGTCCCCGGGCAGGAACCCGGACACCGACCGCGCCGGGTCCTTCTGCACGCGCCGCGCGTACCGGATCACGTACGCGACCGTCACCGCCGTCAGCACCACCCACATCACGAACCGCAGCACGATGCCGTCGCCGAGCGAGATGTCCGCCGCCGAGGACGCGACGCCGGTCGCGAAGGGGTTCACCGTCGAGCACAGCACCCCGATCCCGGCGCCGAGGATGATCGTGCCGACGGCCACCATCCGGTCGTAGCCGAGGGCGAGCATCAACGGCACGATCAGCCCGTAGAAACCGAGGGTCTCCTCGGCGAAGCCCTCGACCGTGCCGAGCACCGAGAACACGACCATGATCCCGGCGATCAGCAACGCCCCACGCTCGCGCAGCCGGTGGGCCAGCCGGGCGATGCCCCGGTCGAGGGCGCCGGTCGCGAACACCACCGTGATGAACGCCCCGATGGCGAGCACGAACAGGAACACGCCCGCGCTGCCGTAGAGTTCGCCGGCCAGATCGGGGCCTACCTGGCCCGACTTCTCGTCCTGGATGCCGTACAGGCCGTTGACCGGCGACAGGAACAGGTCGTTGAGCCGGTCGAGGAAGCTCTGCCCCGAGTCGACGCGGTGGTACGTGCCCTGCACCGGGGCGCCGGAGTCGTTGCGCTCGTACTGCCCGGAGGGGATCAGGAAGGCGAGCAGCCAGACGGCGACGGTGACGATCGCCAGCACGGTGAGCGCGGAGGGAAACGTCAACTTCCGCTTCTGGCCAGGCTGTTGGGTGTCCGTGTCGGCGGTCGCGCGGCCGTCTTCCGCGGTCATACGGCGCTCTCCCGCCGGAAGTCCGCCGCGTACCGTTCGACGAATCCGCACATCGCCACGACCGTGTTGCGCAGTTCCGAGAACAGCACCCGTTCGTTCGGGGCGTGCAGATTGCACATGCTGTCCTGCGCCCCGAAGAGCAGCACCTCGGCGTCCGGGGCCGCCTGCGCGAGCCCGTTGACCAGCGGGATCGAACCGCCCGTGGCCACGTACGAGGCGTCCGCGCCCCAGGCCTCCTCCATCGCGGCGAGCGCGGCGCGGTAGGCGGGACCGCCGGTCGAGGCCTCGTAGCCGGGGCCGGTGTCGCCCGGGGTGACGGTGAGCGGGATGCCGAAGGGGCGCAGCGAGCGCAGGTGGTCGACCAGGCGGGTCTGGGCCTCGACCGGGTCCTGCCGGGGGTGGAAGCGGAGGTTGAGTTTGGCCCGGGCGTACGGCACGACCGCCGAGGCCGCGTGGTCGACGCTCGGCGCGTCCAGGCCGATGACGGTGACGGCGGGGCCGCTCCACAGCCGCTCGCCGAGGGTTCCGCTGCCGAGGAGGGGTACGCCGTCGCGGACCCCGGCGAGCTCGCGGAACTCCTCTTCCGTGTACGTCGCCCCGGTCCACTCATCGCGCCGCAGCCCCGCCACGGCCACGTCGCCGTGCAGGTCGTGCAGGGTGCCGAGCGCCTTGAGCAGGGCGAGCAGCGCGTCGGGGGCCGCGCCGCCGAACTCCCCGCTGTGGCGCGGTTCTTGGAGGGTGCGGACCTCGACGGTCACCTCGGCGGCGCCGCGCAGTCCGGTGGTCAGGGTGGGGGTGCCGGGCCGGAGATTGCCGAGATCCGCAATCACCATGGCGTCGCAGGCGAACCGCTCCGGGTCGCTCGGCGGGTAGGCGTCGAAGGCGCTGCCGTACTCCTCCTGGCCCTCGAACACGATCTTCACGCCGACCGGCGGCCGGCCCTCGTACGCGCGCAGCATCCCGAGGTGGGCGATGACGTTCGACTTGTCGTCGGCGATGCCGCGCGCCCGCAGGCCGCCCTCGACGGGGGTGGGTTCGAAGGGCGGGGAGAGCCAGAGCCTCTCGTCGCCGGGCGGCTGGACGTCGTAGTGCGAGTAGAGCAGGACGGTCGGGGCGTCGGGGGTCGGCGGCGGGATCTCGGCGTAGAGGACCGGGGCGGTGTCGGGCAGGTCGATGCGCTCGATCCGGTCCACGCCGGCCTGCCGCAACAGCGTGACCAGCAGGTCGTGCGCCGCCCGCACGGGTTCGGGCGGGAAGCCCGGGAACGCGACGGAGGGAATGGCGGCCAACCGCTCCAGATCGGCCCGCAGCCCGTCCATCAGCCCGTCGACCTTGGCTGCCATGTCCACGTCGGTCCCCTCACTCTGCCCTGACGCTCTCCGGCTACAGCCTCGGCGGGGCGGGGGTGGCGTGCATCCGGGGTGGGCCAAGGGGGTGCGGGCAAGAGGGGTGAGGGGGTGCGGGGCGGAGAGGTCGGCAAGGGGTTCCGGAGGGCGGCCCGTCCGTTCGGGCAGAAGTCCTGCACCTTCGACCGGAAGCGGTCGCCGACCTCGGGGCTCCATTGCGCGAGGTCGATATATACATGACATGGATACTTCTTCCGCCAGAAGGCGGTTTTTCCGAACCGTCGGGGGCGTTTCCCTCGCCACCGTCGCGACCGCGGCCGGCACCTCGCCCGCCTCGGCGGCCCAGTTAGGCCCGCAGACCGACTCCGGCACGATAGAGCCCGGTCCGGCGACCGACCTGGTCCGGAAGTTCTGCGCCGTGTGGTCCCACCTCGACGCCGCCGAACTCGGCGCCTTCTTCACGGCGGACGCCACCTACCAGAACATTCCCATCCCCGGCGTCTATTCGGGGCGCGAGGCGATACAGGAAGCCCTCGCCGGCCAGATACGGGTCCTCCAGTACACCACCCTCACCGTTCTGAGTGCCGTGTCCTGGAAGCACACGGTCATGGCGACGCGGATCGACTCCTTTCGTTATACGAACTCCGATCACGACGTCGATCTGCCCATTGTCGGCGTATTCCAGCTGACCCCCGACTTCCGGCATTTCACTTCCTGGGTGGATTACTTCGATCTCGCCCAGTCCGAATTCGAGACGGTCGGCTGACATGAATCCCACAGACCTGGGCCGCAGGCGCCTGCTGAAAATGTTCGGGCTGAGTGCCACCGCGACGACGGCCGCCATTCTGCAGGCCGATCCGGTGCTCGCCGCGACGCTCGGATACGACGAGAGGACGGGCGTCTCCCCCACCGGATACACGCCTCCCGCGGGGCTCGCCAAGAGCACCGCGGCGAAGCAGACCGCGCTCGACTGGATCGGCGCCCACGAGGACACGATCACGAAGCTGAGCGACGACATCTGGTCGCACGCCGAACTGTCCCTGCGGGAGTGGAAGTCCTCCCTGGCCACGGCGAAGGTGCTGGCGGCCGAGGGCTTCGACATCGAGTGGGGATCCGCCGGCTTCCCGACCGCCTTCGTCGCGACCTACGGCAACGACGGGCCGGTGCTCGGCTTCAACGCCGAGTACGACGCGCTGCCGGGGCTGTCCCAGAAGCGGGGCGTCCCGACCCACGACCCGCTGATCTACAACTACGACGCCTACGGGCCGACGTACGGCGCCGGTCACGGCGATGCCCACAACACCCTGGGTGCGGGCGGCACCGCCGCCGCCATCGCGGTGGCCCGCGCGATCCGCGTCCACGGCCTCAAGGCCACGGTGAAGCTGTTCGGCAGCGCGGGCGAGGAGCAGCTGGTCGGCAAGGCGTTCGCTGTCAAGGCGGGTGTCTACGACGGTCTCGACGCCTTCCTGGACTGGCACCCCTTCAACATCACGGTGCCGTTCTGGAACACCACGAGCGCGCTGATCTCGGCGACGTTCACCTTCCTCGGCGCGTCCGGGCACGGCGGCACCCCGCTCGGCAACAAGAGCGGTCTCGACGGCGCGCTGCTGATGGCGACGATGTCGGAGTACCTGCGGGAGAAGAACGTCGCCCCCTCCGGTCGCTTCCACTACGCGATCATCAATGGCGGCGGCGCCCCGAACGTGACGCCCGACATGTGCTCGATCTGGTTCTTCGTCCGCGAGGGCAGTCCGCAGCGCGCCCGTGTCCTGTACGACAAGATCGTGGAGTGCGCGAAGTCGGCGGCCTCGGCCAGCCAGACCCGCCTGGTGCACAAGTTCCACTCGGCGACCTGGAATCTGCTGGCGAACAAGGCCGGCGCGGAGCTGCTGAACGACAACATGCAGCAGATCGGCGCGCCCCGATTCACCGACGCGGACCACGCGTTGGCGAAGGCCGTGCAGAAGTCGCTCGGACGGGAGGAGGTGGGCATGCCGACCGCGCTGACCCCGCTGGCGCCGCCGGCCGCCGCGTACACCGGCGGTCTCGCCACCGACACGGCGGACATCAGCTGGCAGGTGCCGACCGCGGTGCTGCTGTCGGCGGCCTACCCGCCGGGGATCCCGAACCACAACTGGGGTGTCACCGCGACCGCCGCCACGAACATCGGCCACCAGGCCCTGCTGTCCGCGGCCCGTTATCTGGCGGCCGCCGCCGTCGACCTGATCGAGCAGCCGGATCAACTGGCGGCGATGAAGCAGGAGTTCAAGGACCGCACGGAGGGGATCACCTGGGCGTCGATGATCCCCGACGGCACCCAGCCACCCCTCTACCAACCCCCCGCCGAGTTCCTCCGCGAGACCGGGCAGAGCTGGCCACCCGAGGGCGTGACCTGGCCCGTGCCGCAGGTGGTGGCCGCGGAACAGCTCGGCACCACCGGCCCGACCCTCCCACCGGTGACCTGACCGGCCTCCGGGAGACAGATCACGACGTCACACCCGCGTACTAAGGTCGACGGCATGGCTTCCGAAACAGACGAGGAGAAGGGCGGGCGGGCCACCGAGGCCGGGGCGGACGGCTCGGGTACGGACCCGAAGGCCGCCGGCGCGGACGGGACGGCCGCCGCGACCGCCGAGAAGGCCGCCGTCGACCCGAAGGTGGCCGCCGCGATCGCCGCCGCCGAGGCGGCCGGGCCGGCGGACGGCGTGTCCGTGCGCATCGACAGCTGGATCTGGTCGGTACGCCTGGCCAAGACCCGCTCGCTCGGCGCCAGTGCCTGCAAGGGCGGGCATGTGAAGGTCAACGGCCAGAACGTGAAGCCGTCGCACACCCTCCGCGTCGGCGACGAGGTGCGGGTGCGGCAGGAGGGCTGGGAGCGGGTCGTGATCGTCAAGCGCCTGATCCGCAAGCGGGTCGGCGCCCCGGTCGCGGCCCAGTGCTACGTCGACAACTCCCCGCCCCCGCCGCCGCGCCAGTTCGTCGGCGCCCCGGCCGGCATCCGCGACCGCGGCACGGGCCGCCCCACCAAGCGCGACCGCCGCGAGATGGAACGCCTGCGCGGCCTCATGGACTCGGCCACGGCAGCCCGGACCACCCGCTCGGAGAGCGACGGGCCGCGGGAGCAGGGCCCGCACGAGCGGTGACATGACGCCCGCGCCCGGACATGGGTCGGTGGCGTCCGGCGGGCCGAGAAAGCTCGGCCCGCCGG
>NZ_JBSFLV010000057.1:0-58734 GCF_053599215.1 Streptomyces sp. NPDC001002
TCCCGCACCGGCGCCTCCATGCACTTCATCCGGATGCCCATGTACGGCGCCGCGGTCCCCTTCGCGTACGCCTCCGCGATCAGCCGGGCCGCGCGGGCCGCCGCCTCGTCCTCCTCGGCGTCCGGGCGGGGGCCGTATCCGTCCTCGAAGTCCACGCGCAGGTCCTCGATGGGCTCGCGCTCCAACTTGGCCCGCACGCGCGCGTGCACGGGCTCGGCGAGGTCGTCGCTCAGACCGAGGACCGCGGCGAAGGAGGCGGCGTCGGGGGCGTGTTCGTCGAGGGCGGCGAGCGCCCGGTCGCCCCAGGAGCGGACGGTGTCGGCGGCGAAGACGTCACCGGGCACGTACACGGTGTGGACGGGCTGGCGGGTGCCGGGGTCTCCGGGGTAGCGGCGCTCCAGTTCGGCGTCGACCGGGGCGAGGGAGGCGCTGATCTCCCCGCTGACGGCGCCCGCGAGGCTCGTCGACACGTTCTCCTGCTGGCCCTGACCCATCCCGCACCCTCCTGTTTTCCACTGTACGGAATCAACAATCCGTTGAATGAAGTTATCGGGGCACCTTCGGGATGGTCAACACCGTGTCCACGGGGAGCCACTCGGCCATCCCGACATGTTCACGCCGATCTCATCCGGGGGTATCACCCCCGGGTACCACCCTTGTGTACGCCTGACCCGCCACCCGCACGACTCGCCATTCGCACGACTCGTCCGGCTTTTGCCACCGAAGGAGCCTCCGTGCCGAGCCCTCGCCGAGTCACCCGCCGTCTGGGCCTGAAAGCCGTGCTGGCCGCGGCGGTCACCGTGCCCCTCTCCAGTGCCGCGATCCCCGCGTCATCGGCCTCGCCGACCGTTGCGCCCGCCACCGCCGGACCGCAGGTGCGCCGCGCGCGCCCGGCACCCCTGCTCGATGTCATGACCTTCAACCTGCGCTTCGCCAGCACCGCCGAACCCAACAGCTGGCGCGACCGCAGGCCGGTGATGCGCGAACTGCTGCACCGCGCGCGCCCCCACATCATGGGCACCCAGGAGGGCCTCTACCAGCAACTGCGCGACATCGACAGCGACCTCGGGCCGGACTACGACTGGGTCGGCACCGGCCGCGAGGGAGGCAGCCGCGACGAGTCCACGGCGATCTACTACGACCTGCGGCGCCTGCTCCCCGTCGAGCACTACACCTTCTGGCTCTCCGACACCCCGGAGGTCATCCGCTCGAACACCTGGGGTGCCGCCTTCCCCCGCATCGTCACCTGGGTCCGCTTCCGCGATCTCGCCGACGCGGGACGGGAGTTCTACGTCCTCAACACCCACTTCGACCATGTGAGCCAGTACGCGCGCGAGCGCAGCGCCACGCTGATGACCCAGCGGATCGCCCAGCTCGACCGCACGCTGCCCGTCGTGGTGACCGGCGACTTCAACGTCGCCGCGCACAAGAACCGGGCCTACGACACCCTGGTGGGCTCGGGGCTCGTCGACACCTGGGACGTGGCGGAACAACGCGGCGCCCTGTACGGGACGTTCCACAGCTTCAGCGAGCCCAGGCCGAACGGCGACCGCATCGACTGGATCCTGACCTCGCCGGGCGTACGCACGCACCGGGCGACGATCAACACCTTCTCCCGGAACGGTCAGTTCCCCAGCGACCACCTGCCCGTGCAGGCGTCGATCGCCCTGGGATGAGCGGAGGCCCCCGCGACCGTCGGTACGGTCACGGGGGCCTCGTACAGCCCTCGCACGAATCAGGGCGTCAGCCCCGAACGGGCTCAGCCCTTGCGGGTGTTGATCTCTTCGGTGAGCTGCGGGACGACGTCGAAGAGGTCGCCGACGACGCCGTAGTCGACGAGGTCGAAGATCGGGGCCTCGGCGTCCTTGTTGACCGCCACGATCGTCTTGGAGGTCTGCATGCCGGCCCGGTGCTGGATCGCGCCGGAGATGCCGTTGGCGATGTAGAGCTGCGGCGACACCGACTTGCCGGTCTGGCCGACCTGGTTGGTGTGCGGGTACCAGCCCGCGTCCACCGCGGCGCGGGAGGCGCCGACGGCCGCGCCGAGGGAGTCGGCGAGGGCCTCGATGATGGCGAAGTTCTCGGCGCCGTTGACGCCGCGGCCGCCGGAGACCACGATCGCGGCCTCGGTCAGCTCCGGACGGCCGGTCGACTCGCGCGGGGTGCGCGCGGTGACCTTGGTGCCGGTGGCCTGCTCGGAGAACGTGACGTCCAGGGCCTCGACCGTGCCGGCGGCCGGAGCGGCCTCGACGGCGGCGGAGTTGGGCTTGACGGTGATGACCGGGGTGCCCTGGGAGACACGGGTCTTGGTGGTGAAGGAGGCGGCGAACACCGACTGGGTGGCCACCGGACCCTCGTCACCGGCTTCGAGGTCGGTGGCGTCGGTGAGGATGCCGGACTTGATGCGCAGCGCGAGACGGGCGGCGATCTCCTTGCCCTCCGCGGAGGACGGCACCAGCACGGCGACCGGGGAGACGGCCGCGACGGCGGCCTGGAGGGCATCGACCTTGGGGACGACGAGGTAGTCGGCGTACTCGGACGCGTCGTGCGTGAGGACCTTGACGGCGCCGTGCTCGGCGAGCGCGGCGGCGGTGTCGGCGGCACCCGAGCCGAGGGCGACCGCGACGGGCTCGCCGATGCGGCGGGCCAGGGTCAGCAGCTCCAGGGTGGGCTTGCGGACGGCACCGTCCACGTGATCGACGTAGACGAGAACTTCAGCCATGGGAATGGTCTCCTGCGTGCTTGCGAAGTCTGAGGGGAGGAAAGCGAGTTGGGCCTGCGGCCTTAGATGAACTTCTGGCCCGCGAGGAACTCGGCGAGCTGCTTGCCGCCCTCGCCCTCGTCCTTGACGATCGTGCCCGCGGTGCGCGCCGGGCGCTCGGCCGCGGAGTCGACGGCGGTCCAGGCGCCTGCCAGGCCGACCTCGTCCGTCTCGATCTCCAGGTCGGACAGGTCCCAGGCCTCGACCGGCTTCTTCTTCGCGGCCATGATGCCCTTGAAGGAGGGGTAACGCGCCTCGCCCGACTGGTCGGTGACCGACACGACCGCGGGGAGGGAGGCCTCCAGCTGCTCGGAGGCGGTGTCACCGTCACGGCGGCCCTTGACCACGCCGTCCTCGACCGTCACCTCGGACAGCAGGGTCACCTGCGGGACACCCAGGCGCTCGGCCAGCAGCGCCGGGACGATGCCCGCGGTGCCGTCGGTGGAGGCCATGCCGGAGACGACCAGGTCGAAGCCGGCCTTCTCGATCGCCTTCGCCAGCACCAGCGAGGTACCGATCGCGTCCGTGCCGTGCAGGTCGTCGTCCTCGACGTGGATCGCCTTGTCCGCGCCCATGGAAAGCGCCTTGCGCAGCGCGTCCTTGGCGTCTTCCGGACCCACCGTCAGGACGGTGATCTCCACGTCGTCGTCGGAGTTCTCCGAGATCTGCAGTGCCTGCTCGACCGCGTACTCATCCAGTTCGGAGAGCAGACCGTCCACGTCGTCCCGGTCGACGGTCAGGTCATCGGCGAAGTGCCGGTCGCCAGTGGCGTCGGGCACGTACTTCACAGTGACAACGATCCTCAAGCTCACGCCGGCTCTCCTACTGCTTCGTCTTTTTTTCGGCTGCCTCTTGAAGGCAGCATAGGCGCCTCAAGCGGCCGATCCCGGTCGGGGCGGCCTGCGCTCCGAACGAAATATTACTCGCCAGTACACCCAGTTCCTGCCCGCTAAGCAAGCGCTTTGAACTGTGACCTGTGCAACGCAGCGTAATCGGAACTCGACGGCTTCGCAGAACGGCGGCGGCAGTTCTAGTCGCGCAGACCGCTGAAGCGCCCCTGGTGGTAGAGGAGCGGACGGCCGGGACCGGCCGGGTCGCCGAGCACGACCTCGGCGAGGACGACCCGGTGGTCCCCCGCGGGCACGCGCGCGTGAACCCGGCACACGAGCCAGGCGAGGACGTCGTCGAGGACCGGAACTCCTTCGGGACCCTCGCGCCAGACGGTGGGTGCACCGAAGCGATCGGCGCCGCTTCTGGCGAAGGTGGCCGCCAACTCCTGCTGGTGCTCCCCGAGTATGTGGACGCCGATGTGCTCTGTGGCCGATATCGCCGGCCAGCTGGAGGCGCCGGTGCTGATGCCGAAGGAGAGGAGCGGGGGCTCGGCGGAGACGGAGGAGAGCGAGGTGGCGGTGAAGCCGACCGGGCCCGTCTCACCGCGGGCGGTGATCACCGCGACGCCTGCCGCATGCCGGCGGAAGACGGAGCGCAGCAGGTCGGGAGAGGCGAGTTGAGGGGTACGGGCGCCGAGGTCGGGCGTGGCCGTCATGGAGTTGTTCCTTCTGGGAAGAGGGACGAGCGGATCCGTGGCTGCTCAGCAGCCCGGACAGCGCGCACTCGCGGTGCGGGCGAGGTCCACGTGGACCCGCTCGAAGAGAAGGAGTTCCGAAGGCATACGGTCAGGCTGACGATAGGTGGTACGCACAGTCAAGTACGTTCCGGCATATGGGAGATGCCTCACCGTCCGCGACACAGTCGTCAAACCGCCTCCCCCAGTGCCGCGATGACGTCGGCCTTGCGCGGCTGGCCGGTGGCACGCCGGACGACCCGGCCGTCGGCGTCGAGGACCAGCACGGTCGGGGTCTTGAGGATGTCGAGTTCCCGGACGAGGTCCAGGTGCTCCTCGGCGTCGATCTCGACGTGGGTCACGCCCGGGACCAGTCCCGCGACCTCGCCCAGGACCCGCCGGGTCGCCCGGCAGGGCGCGCAGAAGGCGCTGGAGAACTGCACGAGCGTGGCGCGCTCGCCGAGTTCCGCGCCCAACTCGCCCGCGCCGAGCCGCTTTCCGTCGTCGCGCCCGCGCACCCGTACCCTCCCGCTCCGCCGCCGATGCAGCACTCCGTAGGCGCTCGCCATCGCGAGCACCGCCACGCACACCACGAGTCCGGTCATCACCTGCACAAGCATTCACGAGACTGCAAAGATTCCCGCCCCCCGGAATCGTCTCGGTTGCGGAATGCTTGATTCATGGACATCGATGTGCGGGGCCCCCGATTCGGCGCGGCCCTGACGACCGTCGTACTGGCGGTCGTGCTGATCACCGGGAACGTCTGGCTGCTCGCCTGGCAGACGCTCGCGTTCGCGCTGGGCGCCGCGGGCGGGGTGGGACGGTCGCCGTACGGCTGGCTGTTCCGCAAGGCGGTACGTCCCCGGATCGGGCCGCCGACCGAGTTCGAGCCGCCGGAGCCGCCGCGGTTCGCGCAGGCGGTCGGACTGGCCTTCGCGGTCGTCGGGCTCGTCGGTTTCGCGCTGGGTCCCGAGTGGCTCGGACTGGCCGCGACGGGGGCCGCGTTGGCGGCGGCTTTCCTCAATAGCGCGTTCGGGTACTGCCTGGGGTGCGAGATGTACCTGGTCCTGCGTCGCGTGACCGCCCGCGCGGAGTGATCGGGAAGTAAAGGGCACTTAAAAGCCCGAGGTGGATCACTGGGCGCCGACGTGACGAGGATCTCGCGGTTCACAGGCACTTGGGGTGGCTCCCCGGGCGTTCTTGGGGCACGATCTGCGAGATGCCGTAAACCTACGGCTGCGTAGCTTTCCCGCCGGGAGCTCCCTTCCCTGGCCGAGAAGGAAGGGCCCACTCCGTCCATGGCAGAGCTTGTCTACCGTCCCGTCGTTGGTTTCGCCCAGGCGCTGTTCAAGGCGTGGGACCTGAAGATCGACTGCCAGGGGTCGGAGAACATCCCGCGCTCGGGCGGCGCCGTGCTGGTGAGCAACCACATCAGCTATCTGGACTTCGTCTTCGACGGCTTGGCGGCCCTCCCGCAGAAACGTCTCGTTCGCTTCATGGCGAAGGAGTCCGTGTTCCGGCACAAGATCTCCGGTCCGCTGATGCGCGGCATGAAGCACATCCCGGTGGACCGCAAGCAGGGCGAGACGGCCTACGCGCACGCGCTGGAGTCGTTGAAGTCCGGCGAGGTCATCGGGGTCTTCCCGGAGGCCACGATCTCTCCGTCGTTCACGCTCAAGAGCTTCAAGTCGGGTGCCGCGCGCATGGCGCAGGAAGCCGGCGTACCGCTGATCCCGATGGCGGTCTGGGGCACGCAGCGCCTGTGGACCAAGGGCCAGCCGCGCAACTTCAAGCGCAGCCACATCCCGATCACGATCCGCGTGGGCGAGGCGATCGAGGCCTCCCGGGACAAGTACGCGGGCGCCATCACCCGCCAACTCCGCGAGCGCGTCCAGGAACTCCTGGAGGCCGCCCAGCGCGCCTACCCCGTCCGTCCGAAGGACGCCAACGACACCTGGTGGATGCCGGCCCACCTGGGCGGCACGGCTCCTACGCCGGAAGAGGTGAAGGCGGCGGAGGCCCTCTGACGTAGGACGGGCGGCCGACTGCGGTCGGCGGCCCTCCGTCGATCGGCCCGAGTTCAGGCCCCGGCCGCCCGACGCACGTCGATCCGTGCCCCCGGGCTGAACTTGCCCAGCAGCTCCGCGAGTTCGGCCCCGGCCGACTCGACCTCCGCGACCGGCATCGGGGCCAGGCTCTCCAGCAGGAAGAGTGCCGAGACGGTCTCCTCGGTGAGGCGGGTGCGGGGGCCCTGGCGCCAGTTCCAACGGCGGCAGGTCACGCCCTTCTCGTCGCGCCACACCACCTCGCCCGCGTCGGGGTGTTCGACGGTCTCCTCACCCCCGGCCACGGTCACGAAGTCCTCGTCGCCGGTGGCCCGTACGAGGTGCATTCCGCCCTGGATCCGGTCGAGGTCCTCGCCGCCGACGGGGATCAGGTGGGCGACGCTGATGGCGTTGTAGAGGTCGACGAGCACGTTGATCCGGGGCAGCCCTGCCTCCGACAGCGCCCTTTTCGCCAGCGCCTCCGCCGAGTTGCGGGTGCGTGAGGGCTTCGAGCCGAACGCCGTGTAGACCTCGCGCCAGGCGGCCATGTGCGGGTCCTCGTGCGGGGCGCGGCCGTCCAGGCGGGCGGCGAGGCGGCGGCTCGCGTCGTCGAGGAGGGCCGAACTCTCCTCCGTGCTGGGGCCGTTGACGAGTCCGTGCGCCTCGATCGCGACATGGGTGAAGCCGGGGGCGATGGCGCGGACGTCGGGGGACACGGTCAGCGAGAGGGTCATGGCTTGCCTCAGAGTGCGGTCGGGAGCGTCTTCCACAGGTGCGGCCGGTCGGATGCGGCTTTGAGGGCGTTCAGCACGACCGGATGCGGTTCAGCGTACAGTACCGGATAGTCCAGCTCATTGAACTCAGGGTCGGGCGCGAAGGCCAGCCGTTCACCGTCGAGGGAGAACTGCGCGTCCACGCCCGGCTTGTTGCCCCGGGGATCCTGCCGATGCCAGGCGCCGTTGAAGCGGACGGCGACCAGACCGTGGACCACGTCGAATTTCTGGTAGCACAACGCCGTAGGGATGTCCTCGGCCCGCAGCAGCGCCGCCAGGGCGTGGGCCTTGGCGTAGCAGATGCCGGTGCCCTGCTCCAGGACGTCGGAGGCACGCCAGGTGACGCGCATGTCGCCCGAGTCCTGCGAGTGCGGAATGGTGTCGCGCACGAATTCGAAGGCGAGCCGTGCATAGGCATACGAGTCTGCGGCCCTCCCGGCCAGGCGCGCGGCCGTCTCGCGCACGAGCGGATGCTCGTGGTCGATTGCCTCGTCAGCGGCCAAGTATGCGGACAGATCGGGGGTGTTCTGGATCAGCTCCATGCCTGCAGAGCATAGGAAAGCGATCACCCGAACGTCAATGACTTTTCAGGTGACCGCATACCTATGCGTCGAGATCTTCGGCACGCCGAGCGAACGCCTAGCGCGCCATCTCCTCCTTGAGCGCCGCCAGGAACGCGTCCACGTCGTCCTCCGTAGTGTCGAACGCGCACATCCAGCGCACGACCCCCGCGGCCTCGTCCCAGAAGTAGAACCGGAACCGCTGCTGGAGCCGCTCGCTCACGTCGTTCGGGAGTTGAGCGAAGACCCCGTTGGCCTGCACCGGGTAGAGGATCTCCACCCCGTGCACCGAGCGGACGCCCTCGGCGAGGCGCTGGGCCATCTCGTTGGCGTGGCGGGCGTTGCGCAGCCAGAGGTCCTTGGCGAGCAGGGCCTCCAACTGCACTGAAACGAAGCGCATCTTGGAGGCGAGCTGCATGGACAGCTTGCGCAGGTGCTTCATGTGGCTGACGGCGTCCTGGTTGATGACGACGACCGCCTCGCCGAAGATCGCGCCGTTCTTCGTCCCGCCCAGGGAGAGGATGTCGACGCCGACCGCATTCGTGAACGTCCGCATCGGGACGTCCAGAGAGGCCGCCGCGTTGGCTATGCGGGAGCCGTCCAGGTGCACCTTCATGCCGTGCGCGTGAGCGTGGTCGCAGATCGCGCGGATCTCGTCCGGCGTGTAGAGCGTGCCGAGTTCGGTGCTCTGGGTGATCGAGACGACCTGCGGCATCGCCCGGTGCTCGTCGTCCCAGCCGTACGCCTGCTTGTCGATGAGTTCGGGCGTGAGCTTGCCGTCGGGCGTGGGCACCGTGAGCAGCTTGAGGCCGCCCATGCGCTCGGGGGCGCCGCCCTCGTCGACATTGATGTGCGCGCTCTCGGCGCAGATCACCGCGCCCCAGCGGTCGGTGACCGCCTGGAGCGCGACGACGTTGGCGCCGGTGCCGTTGAAGACCGGGAAGGCCTCCGCCGTAGGACCGAAGTGGCTGCGGACGATCGCCTGGAGGTGGTCGGTGTAGTCGTCCTCGCCGTACGCGACCTGGTGGCCGCCGTTGGCCAGGGCCAGGGCGGCCAGCACCTCCGGGTGGGCGCCGGCGTAGTTGTCACTGGCGAAGCCGCGGAGCTCCGGGTCGTGGTGGCGACGCGCGTCGGTACGGGGAGGGTTCACGGCTGCTCGGTCAGCCACAGGCGCTTTCCGTTCACTTCTGCGGCGGGCTCGCTCCAGACACCGACGATGGCGTCGGCCAGGTCCTTGACGTCCGTGAAGCCCGCGAACTTCGCGTTGGGCCGCTCGGCGCGCATCGCCTCGTGCACCAACGCCTTGACCACCAGGATCGCAGCCGCGGAGTCCAGCGTGTCGGTGCCCCCCGCCTTGCGGAAGGCGTCGGCGAGCGCGAGCGTCCAGGCCTCGGCGGCGGCCTTGGCGGCGGCGTACGAGGCGTTGCCCGCGGTCGGCTTCGTTGCGCCGGCTGCGCTGATCAGCACGTACCGGCCGCGGTCGCTGCGCTGCAGGCCCTCGTAGAAGGCCAGGGAGGTGTGCTGGACCGTGCGGATCAGCAGCAGTTCGAGGAAGTCCCAGTCGTCGAGGCTGGTCTTGGTGAAGGTCTCGCTGCCGCGCCAGCCGCCGACGAGGTGGACCAGGCCGTCGACCCGCCCGAACTCCTTCTCGATGTGGTCGGCCCAGTCGCGGGTGGACTCCAGGCTCAGCAGGTCGACCGGCTCGCCGGTGACGGTGGCACCGCCCGAGGCGTAGCGGGCCGCGTCCACGGCCTCCGCGAGCCGCTCCGGGTCGTTGTCCGCGCCGACGACCGACGCGCCGGCCTCGGCCAGACGCAGCAGCGCCGCCCGGCCCGCGGGTCCGCCCGCGCCGGCCACCGCGATCACCGCACCGCTGAGAGCGCCGTTCCCCATGTTCTTCGCCTCCTGAGCAGTGGTTCTGGTGGTGCGGTCGCTCACGCGGCGATCCGCTCGGCGCTCTCCGCCGTGATGCCCTTGGTCTCGGCGATCACGTTCTTCAGCTTCTTGGAGAGGGCCTCATAGAACATGCTCAGGGGAAACTCGTCCGGAAGCACGTCATCCACGAGTTTCCGCGGCGGCAGGCTCAGGTCCAGGGCGTCGGGGCCCTTGGCCCAGCGGGAGCCCGGGTGCGGGGCGAGATAGGTGGAGACGAGCTCGTAGGCCTTGAACCAGTGGACGAGCTTGGGGCGGTCGATGCCGGCGCGGTAGAGGTCCTCGATCTCGGCGCAGAGCCGGTTGGTGACCTCGGGGGCGCGCTGCCAGTCGATGTGCAGCTTGTTGTCGGTCCAGCGGACGACGTCGTGCTTGTGCAGGTAGGCGAAGAGGAGCTGGCCGCCGAGGCCGTCGTAGTTGCGCACGCGCTCGCCGGTGACGGGGAAGCGGAACATGCGGTCGAAGAGGACCGCGTACTGCACGTCACGGGCCTGCGGGACGCCGTCGGCCGACAGCTTGACGGCCTCCTTGAAGGCGGTGAGGTCGCAGCGCAGCTCTTCGAGGCCGTACATCCAGAACGGCTGGCGCTGCTTGATCATGAACGGGTCGAAGGGCAGGTCGCCGTGGCTGTGGGTGCGGTCGTGGACCATGTCCCACAGGACGAAGGCCTCCTCGCAGCGCTTCTGGTCGTGGACCATCGCGGCGACGTCGGCGGGCAGTTCGACGCCGAGGATGTCGACGGCGGCCGCGGTGACCCGGCGGAAGCGGGCGGCCTCGCGGTCGCAGAAGATACCGCCCCAGGAGAACCGTTCCGGCGCCTCGCGCACGGCGATCGTCTCCGGGAAGAGGACGGCGGAGTTGGTGTCGTAGCCGGCCGTGAAGTCCTCGAAGGTGATGCCGCAGAACAGCGCGTTGTCGTAGCGCGTGCGCTCCAGCTCGGCCAGCCAGTCCGGCCAGACCATGCGCAGCACGACCGCTTCCAGGTTGCGGTCCGGGTTGCCGTTCTGCGTGTACATCGGGAAGACGACCAGGTGCTGCAGGCCGTCCGCGCGGTTGGCGGCGGGCTGGAAGGCCAGCAGCGAGTCGAGGAAGTCGGGCACCTGGAAGCCGCCCTCGGCCCAGCGGCGCAGGTCGGCGGCGAGGGCCTCGTGGTAGGCGCGGTCGTGCGGAAGCAGCGGGGACAGCTCGTCCACGGCGGCCACGACACGTCGTACGGCGTCCTCCGCGTCCGCGCGGCCGGGCGCACCCTCGGCCTCGAAGTCGATCGAGCCGTCCTTGGACTGCCATGGCCGGATCCGTTCCACGGCATCCTTGAGCACCGGCCACGCCGGGTGCTCGACCACCCTGGTCGCGGGAGCGATCCGCTCTCCCTCAGCCGACCGCACAAGAATTTCCGTCATGTCCCACCCTCCACAGGAGAACCTCGCGTATGGAAACCGTATACATACAGGCTTCCTTCCAGCAAGGGGGATCTTGGGAGATTATCCTGCCTCCCCTGTTCGTAACAGAACTTTTTCCCGCCGGAAGCCTCGCGGGCCACCAAAGGGCCATCGCGCCGCTACCCGGGGAGCCGGGTGCCGAAACCGGCCATCGGTCAATCCGCGCCTTCGCCCGTCACTCCGATCCCCTGTGTACGCACGGGTACATCGCGGGGCGTGGCCATTAGGCTGCGGATCTGCCCGCGCGGCCGTCCGCTCCGGTCCGCGCGGGCTTCGAGCCGCCGTCGACGGAAGCGAGTTGAACCTTGAACTTCCTTACCATCGGTCACCGCGGGATCATGGGTGTGGAACCCGAGAACACCCTTCGTTCCTTCGTCGCCGCCCAACAGGGCGGTCTCGACGTCATCGAACTCGACCTGCACCTGAGCAAGGACGGCGCCCTCGTCGTCATGCACGACACCGATGTCGACCGCACGACCGACGGCACCGGGCCGATCGCCGAGAAGACCCTCGCCGAACTGCGCACCCTGGACGCGGGGCGCGGCGAGCGCGTACCGGTCTTCGAGGAGGTCCTGGACGCCGTGAAGGCGCCGCTGCAGGCCGAGATCAAGGACGTGGCGGCGGCGCGGGCGCTGGCCGAGGTGCTGCTGGCGCGGGACCTGGCCGGCCGGGTCGAGGTGTCCTCGTTCCACGACGAGGCCGTCGCCGAGATCGGCCGGCTGGTGCCGGGCGTCCGCACGGCCCTGATCGGCAGCCGCTTCGGCCCCGACATCGTGACCCGGGCCGTCGACGCGGGGGCCACGACCCTCTGCCTCAACATCCGTCGGGTCACCCTGGAGGTCGTCGAGGAGGCCCGCAAGGCGGACCTGAGAATCATCGGCTGGGTGGTGAACACGCAGGATCATCTGCGGCTGGTGCGCGCCCTGGAGCTGGACGGTGCGACCACCGACTACCCCGAGATCAAGCGCACCGGCCGCTTCACCGCATGAACGTCACACCAACTCCTTGACCAGCAGCTCGAACTGCAGGTCGTCACGCTGCGGCACACCGAAGCGCTCGTCGCCGTACGGGAACGGCGTCATCCGTCCCGTACGGCGGTAGCCGCGCCGCTCGTACCAGGCGATCAGGTCGTTGCGTACGGAGATCACGGTCATGTGCATCTCCGTGACACCCCAGGTCTCGCGCGCCGCGCGCTCCGCCTCGGCGATGATCACCTTGCCGAGACCGCCGCCCTGCTGCTTCGGGCTGACCGCGAACATCCCGAAGTAGGCGTGGTCACCGCGGTGTTCGAGCTGGCAGCAGGCGACGATCACGCCGTCCCGCTCGACCGCGAGCAACCGGCCGTCGGTCTTCTTGATGACGGCGAGCACACCCTCCGGGTCGGTGCGCTGCCCCTCCAGGATGTCCGCCTCGGTGGTCCACCCGGCCCGGCTGTCGTCCCCGCGGTACGCCGATTCGATCAGCGCGACGAGGGCGTCGACATCAGTGTCGACGGCGTCGCGGAAGGTCAGTCCGGTGGCGGCGGTGTCCATGGGGGCGGCTCCGATCGGTGGCGTGGCGCGAGCAAGGCCGAGCCTAACGCCGCTACTAGGGTCAGGGT
Source organism: Streptomyces sp. NPDC001002 (assembly GCF_053599215.1). Taxonomy (NCBI): domain Bacteria; kingdom Bacillati; phylum Actinomycetota; class Actinomycetes; order Kitasatosporales; family Streptomycetaceae; genus Streptomyces; species Streptomyces sp. NPDC001002. The sequence continues at coordinate 12,675 of NZ_JBSFLV010000057.1, forward strand.
GCATGGTGCATGTACTGAGCAGCAGAATCCTCCTCCGCCCCACCGACCCCGAGCGCTCCCGGGTCTTCTACGGCGATCGGCTGGGCCTCGCCGTCTACCGCGAGTTCGGTACGGGCCCCGAGCGCGGCACCGTCTACTTCCTCGGCGGCGGCTTCCTGGAGGTCTCCGGCCGCTCCGAGACCCCGCCCTCCCCGGCCGTGCGCCTGTGGCTCCAGGTCGCGGACGCGACGGTGGCGCACGAGGAGCTGCGGGCCAAGGGGGTCGCTGTCGTCCGGCCGCCGGTGAAGGAGCCGTGGGGGCTGATCGAGATGTGGATCGAGGATCCGGACGGGACGCCGATCGTGCTGGTGGAGGTACCGGCCGACCATCCGATCCGTTCCCGGCCCGGCATCTGAGCTCACCCGGGCTGGTGCTCCCAGCGCCGGTCGGTGCGGGTGAGTTCCCGGAACCCGGCGGTACGCAGCCGGTCGAGCGCCGCCTGGTCGCCGGCCCCCTCGTAGGCGAGGAGACGGTCCACTCCGCTCAGCCGGAGCCAGTCGGCGGCCTCGCCCAGCAGCCGACGCTCAAGTCCCGTGCCGTGCGCGCCCGGTACGACGTACAGATTGCCGATGTCGGCGAGACCCGCCACGCGCGCATGCCGCTCGGCGCGGGCCAGGATCGTGTCGACCTCGATGAACCCCAGCGCGCGGTCGTCGGCGTACGCCGTGATGCGGGTGCCGCACTCCCCCAGGGTGCGCTCGTACGTCGTCCCGGTCTCGGGCGGGGACACCGGAAGGTCGGCCACCCGGGCGATCAGGACGACCTCCGTGTCGCCGACGTGTCGGAAGCCCGCCCGCTCGTAAACGGCCCTGATGTGCGGCCAGTTGCGCGGCAGCCCGTAGACGGCGGGGGCGGGCACGGAACCGTCGGCGTACCGAACGCGCACGTCCCACCGGGCCAGTTGGGCCAGGCACGCGGTCATCAGCTGGTCGGCGGCCCGCTCGGCGTCCGGCCGGAAGGAAGCCTGCGGATGGCAGACGAACCAGTCGATCTCGCCGGCGTCCCGATAGGTCTCGCCGACCTCGTCGTCGGCGCGGTAGCGCAACAGGTGCGCGGCGCCCACGACTTGGCGCCGCGACTCGACGACGAGCGTCACCCGCTCGCTCACCCACGGGTCGGTGATGAACTCTCCGGGCTGCCGTTCCAGCCCGCTGAGCACGGTGTTCACCGAGGCGGAGACACCGGGCAGGACGGCGGAGACATGGGCGTTGACCAGATCGGTGAGCTGGTCGCGGTCGGCGCGGTGGAAGGGGCGCACGGTGGGCACGGACATGCGGGACCTCCGGGGCAGGGTGCTGGGCTGGAGGCCGCCATGCGATGCGGTACAAGGGGAGAGTACGTCGGTCAGGCCAACGGTGTCACCGTGACCTGGTCGATGACCGGGGCGTAGGCCGAGCGTTGGCCGTACGGATTGGTCGATCGGCCGTCGAAGTCCGGGAGTTCGTCGGCGGTGAAGGTGAGGGTGTTGGTGCCTTCGTCGAGGGTGACGGGGACGGAGAGCTGCCGGAAGTCGTTGAAGTGGAAGGTCGTGGGGAACAAGGCGCGGTGCGCGGCCACCCCGTTCACGGCGATGTCGGCGTGGCGGCAGATCGGGTCCGGGTTGTAGTGGGTCGCCGGTGCCTGCTCGCCGTTGGAGTAGCGGATCGTGAGGGCGTGGCGGCCGGCGCGTGCGGCTGTCACGGTCAGCGTGAGCGCGTTGTCCGGGCCTGCGCCGATGCCGTCGACCGCCTTGCCGCCGGTCGCGCGGGAATGTGCGGCCGCCTTCGCGGTACCGGTGAGGATGCCTTCCTCGGCCGCGTACACCGTGGTCGGCAGCAGTCCACGCGAGGGGCCGACCCGGAGCCGGTCGACGACCAGCTTCTCCGAACTCCCGGTGACCGTCACCTTGTTGATCCCTCCGGCCAGGAAGAGGGCGACCGGGCCGTACTGGACCGAGCCCAGTTCCTCGCCGTTGACCGCGAGTTGGCCCTCGCCGGGGCCGAGCAGGTCGACGGTCACCGTCGCCTCGCCGTCGTCGGCCGCGTGCACCCAGAAGGTGACGGTGCCGCCGCGCGGGAGTACGACGGTGCCGGGGCCCGAGGCGCCGAGGTGGTCGTAGTCGATGCGGGCGCCCGCGCCGAGTGCCGCGAACTCGGCGTCGTACGTGTCGGATTCCTGGTCGTCGCGCAGGATCAGGTCCAGCTTGTCGATGACGGCGTCGCCCTCGGTCGCGCCGAGTTCGGGGTCCTGGGCGGCGAGCGTGATGCGGTGCCGGCCTGCCGTGAGGTCGATCTCGGTGTCGGTGTGGCCCCACACCGCCCACTTGTAGCCGAGCGGCAGCAGCAGTTCGCGCGGCCGTTCGCCGTCCACGCGCAGGAAAACGTTGGTGGGCCCGTGCTCCCGTACCAAGTCGGCCAGGTTGTGGGAGTTGGCGAAGACGCGCACCTCGTACGTGCCGTCCCGCGGGACCTCGACGTCGAAGCTCAGCAAGCCGTCGGAGTCGGTGCGCAGGCCGCCCACGTGGAAGCCGCCGGACGTGGCGAACTTGTCGACGTCGGACGGGGATCCCTCGGGACCGTTCCTGGAGTAACCGGAGCCGGTGTAGGTCGCGTCCTCGGCCTCGTACGTCCGCCTCCAGACGAGTGAGGGCGGCAGCGGCTCGGCTCCGTTGCCGCCGGGCGCCAGGGTCAGTTGGTAGGCGGACATCGCGTCGAGGTCGGTGAGGGACAGGGTCACCGTGCCGTCCACGACCGGCAGTTCAGCGTCCAGAAGGCGCAACGGCCCCTCGGACACGCCGACTTGGCCGCTCCAAGGGATCTCCAGCAAGCGCGCGTGAACCGTCGTCCCGAAGATCTCCGCGTCGACTCCCTCGACGACCAGGTCGGCCGCGCCCGCCGCGCCGCCGAACACCACCCTGGACTGCCGCTTCTCCCGGTCGAGCGCGGCGACACCCTGGAGCGTGTACTGCACGTTGGGGTGCGGCGCGGTCACGCGCACGGTGTTCCCGGTCAACTGCCCGTAGGCGTTGAACAGCCACCACTGGCCGTTGCCCTTGTTGGCCTCGACGGCCGAGTCGTTGAGGTTGCCGGCGATGTTCCAGTACGCCATGTCGGCGTCGACCTTGGACTCCTCGACGGCGGCGATCCACTGGATCATCTGCCCGGGGACGGACAAGTGGTAGTTGTGCGCGTATTCGTTGAGGTTGACCGGCAGCGGGCCGATGCCCAACTCCCGTTCCAGCTCCCGGTACTTGGCGACGTTCGTGCGGACCTCGTCCGGCGAGGACAGCTCGTGCCAGGTCATCACGTCGGGGAGCACGCCCTGTTCCTTGGCGAACTCCAGGAAGCCGCGCACCTCGGGGTACAGCTCACAGGTGTTGGGCCCCGCGATGCGCGCCCCGGGGTCAAGTCCCTTGATGAGGTGGTAGATCTGCTGCCAGGCCGCGAAGTAGGGGCCGGGTTCGGTCCGCCAGGAGATCTGGTCGTGGCTCCACTCCCCCGTGCCGAACATGTTGCCCTCGGGCTCGTTGAACGGGACGTACACGACATGGGACTTGAGCGCGCCCAGCGTCAGCACCTGTTCGACCTGACGGCGGACGCTCGCCAGGTAGGTGCCGAGCCGTTCCGCGCCGGTGGCGCCCGGCCATTCGTAGGGGAAGCCGCGGTGGATGTCGGGGAAGTAGATGTAGACGTCCCGGCCGCCCGCCGCGACGAAGGACGGCAGGATCTCCAGGGCGTCGGCGCCGGGGTGCTGGACGCCGTCCTGGGCCTTGGTGGTGACCGTGCGGACGTACATGCCCTCGATGACGGCGCGGCTCGGCACTCCGTCGCCGTACAGCCCGTAGAGCGTGCCGCTCGCACCGCCGTGGAAGGGGCCCGTCTCCGTGCCCAGGTCGACGGTGAGCCGGTCCACTGCCACGGCACCCCTCCTTCGTTCGACATGTCGTACGCCAGTCGATTTTCCGAACCGGCCTGGTCGAAGGTAAGGACAGCGTGTCGATCACGTCAACGGGTGGCCGGCTTCCGGACGTCTCGAAGGCCTGGTCGGGCGGGAGCGCTCAGACGCGCAGCGCGCCCAGGGTGCCTTCGAGGCGGCTCAGCAACTCGCCCAGCAGTACGGCGAGTTCACCCTGCCCCTTGGGGTCGAGGACGGACAGTACGGCGGTCTCGTACGCGAGCTGCTCGGGCATGATCGCGTCGACGAGTTCACGGCCCGAGTCGGTGAGGCGGAGGTGGGCGACCCGCCGGTCCCGGCTGTCGCCGCGCCGCTCGACCAAGCCGCGCTCGGTCAGCTGCTTGAGGCGCTTGGTGACGGCGGCGCCCGAGGAGAAGGTCTCGCGGGCCAGCTCGCCGGGGGTCAGCTCGTGGCCGGTGCGGCGCAGCGCGCCCAGCAGGTCGAACTCGGGGCGGCTGAGGCCCGCCCGGCGCAGCGGTGCGTCCTCGGCCTGCTGGAGGAGGGCGGCGCACCGGTTGACCCGGCCGATGATCTCCATGGGCCCGGTGTCGAGGTCGGGATGGACGGCCTGCCACTGCCGGACGACCGCGGAGACGGTGTCGCCGCCTTGGGGGCGCGGGTCCGTCTCCCGGTTGGTTGCCGTCATGGTCGTACGTCCTCCGCACTCGTGCTCCTACGCGCGTCCAGGTGCCGTCCCCGGGCGTCGTGCCGTCTCGGCGAGGGTACGGTGTCCGGCCTGTTCGGCGCGCACGACCCGCTCCTGGGGCAGGGCGCGCTGCCACCACTCGCCGGAGGCCGCGTCGAAGGTGGCACGCAGGTCGACCAGGGCGGCGGCGAGGCCGCGACGGGCGGACTCCAGGGCCCCGGGGGCCGGGCCCGGCGTCGCGAGAAGGCGGGCGGTGCGTGCGCGGGCGCTCTCCGCGGCGGCCAGCGCGTGCTCGACGCGGTCGCCCGCGCGCCGGTTGGTCACGGCGACGGCGGCCGCGAAGCCGACCAGCGCGCCCACGAGCGTGTCGACGACCCGCTCGGTGATCAGCCGCCCGGGCTCCTGGAATCCGGCGAACTCGGTGACGAGCAGCGCCATCGGAGTCACGCAGACGCTGCCGAGCCAGTAGTTGCGGCTCATCAGTGCCTCTGCGCCGAAGTTGAAGGCGAGGCAGCACAGGACGAGGACGGCCGGGGCGAGGTGGGCGAGCGGGACGACGGCGGCGAAGACGAGGACACCGGCGAGATTGCCGACGACCCGCTGCACACCGCGCGTCCAGGTGAGGGCGAGGTTGGCCTGGTAGAGGGAGGCGGCGGTGACCAGCGCCCAGTAGGGGCGGCCGACGCCGAGGGCCAGGGAGACGTAACCGGCCAGGGCGCAGCCGAGTGCGGTGCGCACGGCGAGCGGGGCGTAAGGGCCGAGACGGTGCCACAACGGGCGGGCGGGGACGGCGAGTTCGGCCTCGACGCCGAGGAGTTCGTCGGCCGCTTCAGGGGTCGGGACCGCCGGGACGGGTCCGCTGCCGCACAGGTCGCGCGCCCAGGTGCGCAGCCGGTCCGGATCGGTGTCGGCGGGCGCGGCGAGGGCGAGCTCGGCGCGGACGAGGAGGCGTTCGAGGGCACGCCGGGTACGGGTGGAGCGGGGACCGGTGGCGAGGAGGGAGTGCCAGGCGGCCTGGATGGCGGCGGCCGCTGCGGCTCGGGCGCGGTCGTGGCCTTCGTCCGTGCCGCCGCTGGCGCGGCTGTCGATATACACGGCAGCCGCATTGAGCGCCTGTGCCGTGGACCGGCGTTCCGGTCCGTGCGGGCGCAGCAGGACCGGCGCCATGCCGACGAGCCAGGCCCAGGCGCCGGCCGCGGCGGCCAGGGCCAGGTGACCGGGGATCTGGCCGAGAGCCTGCGGGGCGAAGAGGGCGGCCGAGGTGATGAAGGTGAAGATCACATGCGCGGGCGGCCCGATGCGGGTCGCGTCGCACAGCGCCTTCTGTACGGCGGCCAGCAGAGCTCCGACGGTGACCAGCACGAGGGCGCTGCCGGTGAGGGAGGCCGCGGTGAGGGCGACGGCGAGGCCCGCGAGCATGCCGAGCACGACCCAGGCCAGGGTGCGGGCCCGGGCGGCGTACGGACGGTTGTGCGCGTACAGGGCGCAGAGCGACCCGGCCATCGTGTACATCGCCAGATCGAGCCGGCCCAGCGCCAGCAGGGTCAGGTTGGGCGGGGCGGTCGAGACGACGACGCTCAGTGCGGGCTTGAACCAGATGTCCGAGGGGCGGCCCATGCGCAGGACGCCGACCAGCGGGAGACGGCGGATGCGTGGGGTGGTGGGGGCGGGGGTCGCACTGCTCATGAAAGATTACTTTAGCAGGTGTTTTACTCGTAAATGATAAAGTGAAGGGAGCACCCTCAGCCGCCACCCGTGCCCGCCCTCCGCCACCCGTGCCCGCTCCCCGCCGCCTCCGCTCACCTGCCGCGCTCCGTCGATTGCTCCCCGTGTGCACCCTTGCGCTTGCTTGCGCGCCGCGTGTCGTGGGCATCGACGGACTGTCCGACACCGTCGAGCGGGGAGGTGCGCGTGCACGGACCGGCTTCGCCCGGCTGGCTGCTGGTCGCGCTGTGCGCGGCGACCGGGGCCTACTGTCTGCTGCGCATGCGCAGCAGGGTCGAGGAGCAGCGCCGGGCCGCCGGCGGCGAGGCGCTGATGGGCTTCGGGATGGCCGCGATGGCCGTACCGGCGGCCGTGTTCAGCCCGCCGTCCTGGGCCTGGCCCGGCTATGCCGCCGTGTTCGGCGCCGCCGGGCTGCGCGCGCTGTGGGCGGCGCGCACGAGCCCGCACCATCTGCATCATCTGGTGGGCGTCTCGGCCATGGTCTACATGGCGGTGGTGATGGCCGTCTCCCCCGGACACCACGCCGAGCACGGCGTCTCGTCCGGAGTCCCTTTGGTGACAGGGGTGTTGCTCCTCTACTTCACGGGGTACGTCCTGCTCTCCGGCGTCCGCCTGATACCCGTGGCCGTCGGTGGCGGGAGCGTCGGCTGGGGCGACCGGCCGGAGTTGGCGCGGGCGTGCCGGCTGTCGATGGGGATCGGGATGGTGGCGATGCTCCTCACCCTCTGAAGTGCGGCTCCCCGCGGTACGCACAACCGTTGCCTGCGTCACTTCGGCGTACGGAACCGTGTGCCGAGCGGCCCCGCGCTCATAGGGTGATCGCCATGATGGTCCCCGCAGCACTGTTGCTGCTCGGCGCTCTCGCCGCCGTGGTCGCCCCGAGGCTGCTCGCCCGGGCCGACTGGCCGGACCGTGAACCCGTGGTCGCCCTCTGGGTCTGGCAGTGCGTGGTGGCGGCCGTACTGCTCTGCTGTGCGCTGTCGATGACGCTCAGCGCTGCGGCGGCCTGGCAGGCGGTGCGCGGCCATGTGTTCGCCGGTGCGCCGCGGGGTGTGATGGAGGCGTACGCGCTGCGGGCCACCGGCCCCTGGGCGGCGGCGACCGCGGTCACGCTGGCGTGTGCCGGGGCGTGGAGCGCGGCGATGCTGGTCCGTGAGGTCGTACGGGCGCGGGCGCGCCGTCGGCGTCGCCGGGCCGAACTCCTCGTGCAGGCACCGCTGTTGCCGGGCGAGGAGCCGGTGCGGGGTCGGCTGGTGGTGCTGGAGGCCGAGCGCGCGGATGCCTGGTGGCTGCCGGGTGCGGCACCGGGACTCGTCGTGACCACCGAGGCGCTGCGGCGGCTCAAGGGGCGGCAGCTGGACGCCGTCCTCGCGCACGAGCGGTGGCACGAACTGGCCCGGCACGACTGGCTGTTGCACTGTTCGGGGGCGCTGGCGGGCGGGTTCCCGCAGGTGCCGGTGTTCGCCGCGTTCCGTGCTGAGATGCACCGTCTGGTCGAACTCTCCGCCGACGACATGGCGTCCCGCCGCCACGGCCGCCTCACGACCGCGCTCGCGCTGGTCGAACTCAACGAGGACCGGGGCGTGTTCGGCCCCTCCCCCACGCCGCAGGCGCACGTCCCGCACCGCGTCAACCGACTCCTCGCCCCGCCCGATCGCCTCACCGCGGCCCGCCGCCTGGGCCTGACGGCGACGGCCGCGCTGGTGCCCGTGGTGCCGGTGCTGGTGGCGTTCGGACCGGGGCTGCGGGCCCTGGGATAGCCACGGCGGCAGGCACAGGGACACCTCCGGGAACAGCCACCGGGACAGCCCCCGCATTGGCATCTCGCCCCACCCGTCGGCGAGGATCGCAGTATGCACACCCTGCCCGTCGACTCCCCGCCCCGGCACGGCACCGCCGTCCGCAGCGCCACCGCCCTGGCCCTGTGCTCCGCGCTGCTGCTGGTCCTGGTCGCGGTCGAGTGGCATCCACTGACCGGCCTCGACGACGACATCGCCCGCACCACCCACGACTGGGCGGTCGACGAACGAGGCCTGACCCACGCCTTCCGCATCCTCACGGACTGGGTCTGGGACCCCTGGACGATGCGCGTCGCGTCCGCGGTGGTCGTGGTGTGGCTGATCAGACGCTCGGCCTGGTGGACGGCTCTCTGGCTGACGGCCACCTGCGCACTGGGGACCCTGCTGCAACAGTCCCTCAAGGCCGCCCTGGACCGCCCGCGCCCAGTCTGGCCCGACCCCGTCGACTCGGCCCACTACGCGGCCTACCCCTCCGGCCACGCCATGACCGCCGCGATCTCCTGCGGCCTCCTCCTGTGGCTCCTGCACCGCCACGACCCCGGCCGCGCCCTGTGGCGTACGACCCTGGCGGCGGCCGTGCTCTCCGTCCTCGGCGTCGGCCTGACCCGGATCTGGCTCGGCGTGCACTGGCCGTCGGACGTGCTGGGCGGGTGGCTCCTGGGAGCGCTGGTGGTGGCGGTCGCGGTGGGGGTGCATGAGCGCTGGGGGCCGTCACGTCCCGGCCGGCGCTACGACGGTGATCTCGCCGCGCGCCGGAATCCCGCCCCGTAAGATCCACTCATGACCGCAGTCCTCTTCGACTTCTCCGGCACCCTCTTCCGTATCGAGCCCACCGAATCCTGGCTGCGTGCCGCGCTGGACGAGGCCGGGATCCCGCTCCCGGAAGGGGAGTTGGCGCAGGCCGCCAAGGCACTGGAGGTGGCGGGGGCACAGCCCGGTGGGGCGCAGCCGGAGCGACTGCCCGCGGAACTGGGTGAGTTGTGGCGGGTCCGGGACGAGAGCGCGGATCTGCACCGCGCCGCGTACACCGCCGCCGCCCGCCAAGTACCGCTCCCCGAGCCAGGGTTGTACGACGCGCTCTACGAGCGGCACATGACGCCGGGTGCCTGGTCGCCGTATCCCGATGCCGTCGAAGTGCTGCGTGCACTGCGGGAGCGCGACATCGCCGTCGGTGTGATCAGCAACATCGGGTGGGACCTGCGTCCGATCTTCCGGGCGCACGGCCTCGACGCGTACGTGGGCGCGTACGTCCTGTCGTACGAGCACGGCATCCAGAAGCCGGACGCCCGGCTGTTCGCGCTTGCCTGTGCCGAACTCGGGGTGGCCCCCGAGGACACGCTCATGGTCGGCGACAGCCGGGAAGCGGACGGCGGCGCGGCGGCACTGGGCTGCCGGGTGCACCTCGTGGACCATCTGCCGGTGCAGCAGCGGCCGGAAGGGCTGCGTCCGGTGCTGGGGCTGGTGGGCTGAGCCCGGCCGACGCCACGGACACCCCCGAGGTCAGCCCTGGTAGCCCTCCACCTGCGAGGCCGGGCGCGCGCTCGCCTCGTCCGGGTTCTCGCCGTACTCCGTCTTCGCGCGCCGCTGCCGCAGCAGGTCCCAGCAGCGGTCGAGCTCGCGCTCCAGCTCGCCGAGCCGCTGGTGTTCCGTCGTGTCGTCGATCTCGCCGGACGCCAGGGCGGCGCGGAGCTTGTGCTCGTCCTCGACCATCGCCGTGATCCTGGCCAGGATCTGCTGGTCCTGTTCCATCTCCCGCACACTCCTCAACTCGGCACTCGTGCCCACTCTAGGGACGGTTCGGAAGCCGTGCGACAGAAGTTCCGCAGGTCGCCGCGGGTCCCGGAAGTCGCCTCAGGACACCATCGGAGCGAAGAGGCCGCCCGCCTGAGACGATCCCCCGCGTCGCCCCAGACGGACGGCTGCCCTGACCAGGCCCTATGGGGGCGCCGGACGGGACGTGCTGAGTATAGTTGGCTGGCAGCCAGTCAACACAGGAGTTACAGCATGTCCCCGCGCAGCGCCTCGGTCAATGAAGAGTTGCGGAGACGTTCCCGGGAGCGGCTCCTGCAAGCCGCTCTTGAGGTGGTGGGCGAGCGCGGGTACGAGGCGACGACGCTCGCCGACATCGCGGACCGGGCCGGCTCGGCGCGCGGACTGGTGTCGTACTACTTCCCGGGCAAGCGTCAGCTCGTCCAGTCCGCCGTGCACCGGGTGATGCACCGCACGGTGCAGGAGGGGCTGGAGCGGGAGCCGCGCACCGAGGACGGGCGGGAGCGGATGGCGCGGGCCATCGACGCCGTGCTGGGGCTGGCCCAGGACCGGCCGGTGCTGATGCGCCAGCACATGGCGGGGCTGCTGCAGTCGGAGGGTTTCGTGCAGTGCCCGGAGCAGAAGCGGCTCGCCGAGCTGCTGCGGGACACCGTCGTCCGGCACGGTTCGCAGAACGTCGACGGGGACTATCCCATGCTGCGGTCCCTGCTCATGGGGTCCGTCTACGCGATGGTGCTGCCGAACGTGCCGATGCAACTCACCACCCTGCGGGCCGAGTTGTTCAAGCGCTATCGGCTGGAGTGGGAGATGGGGTTCCCGCCGGACGCCCGGGAGGCGTCCGGCGAGACGTGCGAGACCGATCTTTCACGCTTCTTCGCTACCGGCGACGGGCCGGCCGAGCGGGCCGACCCGTCGGGACAGTCCGGTCAGTCGAAATAGTCGGGCTGCGACTGGACGTTCAGCTCGCCGAGCCTGACCCGGCTCGCCTGGTCCGTGCGCCGGTCGCTGAGCTTGAGGACGTCGAAGCCCTTGGCGATGTCGTTGGAGTAGATGTAGCCGTTGTAGTAGTACGCCGACCACGAGCCGCCGACCTGGAGCGTGTCCGTGCTCAGCGGGCCGCGCTCGAAGTAGGCGATCTCCTTCGGGTTGGCCGAGTCGGTGAAGTCCCAGACGGAGACACCGCCCTGGTACCAGGCCTGGACCATGAGGTCCTTGCCCTTGACCGGGATCAGCGAGCCGTTGTGGGCCACGCAGTTCTCGGTGTCGGCCTGGGCGCGCGGGATCTTGTAGTAGCTGCGGAAGACCAGCTTGCGCTTGTCGCCCTTGCCGACGATGTCGTAGATGCCGTCGGCGCCGCGGTTCGGGCCGATGGCCGCGTTGCAGGTGGCCGCTCCGCCGCCGCCCAACTCGTCGGTGAAGACGACCTTGTTGGCCTTCTGGTTGAAGGTGGCCGAGTGCCAGAAGGCGAAGTTGACGTTGTCCTGGACCCGGTCGATCACCTTCGGGTTCTCGGGATCCTTGATCGAGAAGAGGATGCCGTCACCCATGCAGGCGCCCGCGGCCAGGTCCTTGGACGGCAGGACCGTGATGTCATGGCAGCCGGTGGTCTTGGAGACGCCCGGGTTGGTGGGCCCGCCCGGGTTGCCGCCACCGTCGGGTCCCTCACCGGGGAAGAGCACCGGGAAGCCGACGACCGCCGCCCGCTCGGGGTGGCTGCGCGACACCTTGATGACCGAGATGCCGTCGTGCGGCGGCTGGCAGTCGGGGTAGGTGGCGCTCGGCGAGTACGAGGAGACGTACACGTAGACGTTCTTGCGCTCGGGCACCAGCGTGTGGGTGTGCGAGCCGCAGGCGGTCTCGACGGCGGCGACGTACCGCGGGTTGCGCTTGTCGCTGATGTCGAAGACCTTCATGCCCTCCCAGGAGGACTTCTCGGTCGCGGGCTGCGTGGTGCTGTTGCAACTGCTGTCGCTGCGCGAGGAGTCGGTGGAGAGGAAGAGCAGGTCGCCGGAGACCGAGATGTCGTTCTGCGAGCCCGGGCAGAGCACCTGGGAGACGGTCTTCGGGGCCTTCGGGTTGCTGATGTCGAAGATGCGGAAGCCGTCGTAGTTGCCGGCGAAGGCGTACTTGCCCTGGAAGGCGAGGTCCGAATTGAGGCCGGTGAAGGCCTCCTTGGGGATGTTCGCCAGGGGCTTGATGTTGTCCGAGTGGACGATCTCGTCCTGGCCGGGTATCTCACCGCTCGCGATGGCGGCTCGCGCCTCGGCCTGCGCGCTGCGGGACACCTCCTTCCCGGATGCCGTGCCGTCCCCGGGGTCGGGGGTCGCGGCGGCCGGGACCGCGGTCAGCAGCGCCGCGAGCAGTCCGGCGGCGGCCGTGGCAACTCCCACGCGTCTGAGCCGCGTTCGGGAATCGTTGAACAGGATCACTGTTTCCTCCCTGGTTCCGTTCGTGTCGGAACGGTTCACGCACCCCCGAAGTATCGTCTTCACCATGCACATATCAACAGAGGGCAACGTACTCGTAATGAAGGTTTTTGATCATCCGACTGCGGAAGCGTGCTAGGACGTTCATCAACACTCACGAGGTGTCCCCCAACACACGTGCCACAGGAGGTCGTTGTGCCCATCCGCCGAGAGTCCCTCGTCACGGCCGCGATGGCCGCCCTGGCCCTGCTCGCGGTCGCCGGCTGCGACTCGGGTTCCGGCTCGGACGCCAAGTCACCCGCGGCGAGCGGCCCTTCGGTGATCGCGCCGGGCAAACCGGGCGAGGAGAACCAGACCCTGTCCGCCGCGGACGCCGCCGAGCAGCGCGCCGAGGACGACTCGCCCAACTCCGCCGACGTCGACTACGCGCGGATGATGATCCAGCACCACTCCCAGGCCCTGGACATGACCGAACTCGTCGCCGACCGGGCCGAGTCGACGCAGGTCGAGAAGCTGGCCGCGCGGATCGCCGCGTCCCAGGGCCCGGAGATCTCCACCATGCGGGCCTGGCTCAAGACGCACGGCAAGAGCGAGACGGGCGGCGCGCACGATCACGCCTCGATGCCCGGCATGGCGACCGAGGCCCAGTTGAAGAATCTGCGCGCGGCCCGCGGGAAGGCGTTCGACCAGCTCTTCCTCACCTTGATGATCACCCATCACCAGGGGGCGATCACGATGGCCACCGACGTGAAGGCGCAGGGCAACAACATCCAGATCGAGGAGATGGCCGACGACGTGATCGCCCAGCAGACGAGCGAGATCTCGCGCATGCGGGACATGAGCTGACCGAACAGGCGGCTTCAGCGCCTGACATGACGGGGTGTCAGGAACCCCGCGTCCCGCGCCTGCGAGATCAGCCGCAGGGACTTGCGGCGGCTGTGCCCGGTCGCGGACATCACCGCGAGGACCGGGTCGACGCCCTCGCCCTGGGCCGCGCGGTACTCCTCCGCGATGAGCCAGCGGCCCTCGATACCGCGGGGCCAGGGCGGGCGCGCGCGTCGAGAGGCGGTCCCGTCCGCTGATCCGTCGGCCGCCCCGACCGGCAGGCCGCAGGCCTCGAAGAGCGGGTCCTCGATCCAGTCGGCGAGGACCGCCAGGTCGTCCAGGGACAGCGCCGGCTGAGCCCGGACGTCTTCCACGGAGACGCCCGCCTCGCCGACCACGGCGAGCGCGTCGACCCGGGCGCCGTCGGCGAACTCCAGCCGGACGGTGAACCACGAGGTGCTGCCCTCGTCCTCCCGCACTTCCCACGCGGGCCACACGGACACCGCGCCATCCGTCGGACAACGATCAGAAAGATTAAAAAAGGATGCTTCTAGCACATACGCAACGTAACCGCATGATCACATTCCATACGAACGGACACGCACGCCCGTCCCGTGCCTGCACCCTGTCAGCCGAGCACCGCCGGTGCGATCCTGGAGACGTCAGCGAACTCCCGTCGTAAGACGTAAGGAGTACCGCCGTGCTGCGTGTCGCCGTCGTCGGCTCCGGGCCGAGCGGGGTCTACACCGCCCAGAGTCTCGTCCAGCAGGACTCCGCGGTGCTCGTCGACGTCCTGGACCGACTCCCCTGCCCGTACGGCCTCGTGCGCTACGGGGTCGCGCCGGACCACGAGAAGATCAAGTCCCTGCAGAACAACCTGCGTACGGTCCTGGAGCACGAGCGGGTGCGGTTCCTCGGCGGCATCCAGGTCGGCCCCGGCGGACTGCCGGTCGCTCGCCTTCGGACGCTGTACCACGCGGTGGTGTACTGCGTCGGCGCCGCCACCGACCGGCACCTCGGGATCCCCGGCGAGGACCTGCCGGGCAGCTGGTCGGCGACGGAGTTCGTGTCCTGGTACAGCGCCCATCCCGACGCGGCGGACGACGGATTCGTACGGGACGCCCGCTCGGCTGTGGTCATCGGTATGGGCAACGTTGCCGTGGATGTGGCGCGGATGCTGGCGCGGGCGACGGCGGAACTGAGCCCCACCGACATACCGCAGGCGGCGCTCACCGCGCTCGCCGCGAGTCGAGTCACCGACGTCCAGATGGTGGGCCGGCGCGGTCCTTCCCAGGGCCGCTTCACGACCAAGGAGCTGCGCGAGTTGGGCGGGCTGCCCGACACCCATGTCACCGTGGATCCAGGCGAGTTGGCCCTGGACCCGGCCTACATCGACCCATCCGCGCTGCCTCCGGCACAGCGCCGCAATATCGAGGTGCTGCGCGGCTGGGCGGCACGGCCGGACGAAGGAGCCGCCCGCCGGATCCAACTGCGTTTCTATCTCCGTCCGGTCGAACTCCTCGCCGAGGGTGGGCGCGTGGGTGCGGTGCGCTTCGAGCGGACGGAGCCGGACGGACACGGCGGCGTGACGGGCACCGGTGAACTCGTGGACATCGAGGCCCAGTTGGTGCTGCGGTCGGTCGGCTATCGCGGAGTCCCCCTGGAGGGACTGCCGTTCGACCCGGGCAGCGCCACGGTCCCGAACAGCGCGGGCCGCGTCCTGCGCGACGGCTCCCCCTCCCCCGGCGAGTACGTGGCCGGCTGGATCAAACGCGGCCCGACGGGCGTCATCGGCACCAACCGGCCGTGCGCGAAGGAGACCGTGACCTCACTGCTCGCGGACGCCGTCACGCTCGTACCGAACGGCCTGTCGGTGGATCCGGTCGCCGTGCTCCGGGCCGAGGGGGTCGAACCGGTTCCGTGGCCGGGGTGGCTGGCCATCGAGCGGGCCGAGGCCGCGCTCGGGGCGTCACTGGGGCGGAGTGTGGTCAAGCTGGCCGACTGGGAATCACTGCTGGCGGCGGCGCGTACGACAGCCTCCTAGCGGAGTGAAACAGCACGTGGTGGGCAGACACACACCGGCAACGAACCGGACATCAACAAACTGTTCAAAGGCCATACGGTCTCGTCCTGTCCGGATGCCATCCCCCGCCGCCGCTCTGGAGTACCCATGACGACGACCACCCCCGTCCATCCCGTCGACGAGGTCCCACCCGTACGGCAACTCGCCGCGTTCGCTCTGCAGCACGTGCTCGCGATGTACGCGGGCGCGGTGGCCGTGCCGCTGATCGTGGGCGGTGCGATGAAGCTGTCGCCCGCGGATCTGGCGTATCTGATCACCGCGGATCTGCTGGTGTGCGGCATCGCGACGCTCATCCAGTGCGTGGGGTTCTGGCGGTTCGGTGTACGGCTGCCGATCATGCAGGGCTGCACGTTCGCGGCCGTGTCGCCGATGGTGCTGATCGGTACGACGGGTGGCGGGCTGCCCGCGATCTACGGTTCGGTGATCGTGGCGGGGCTCGCGATCGTGCTGCTGGCACCGGTCTTCGGCAGGCTGCTGCGCTTCTTCCCGCCGCTGGTCACGGGCACGGTGATCCTGATCATCGGGGTCTCGCTGCTGCCGGTCGCGGGCAACTGGGCGGCGGGCGGGGCCGGTTCGGCGGACTTCGGGGAGCCGAAGAACCTCGCCCTTGCCGGGTTCGTGCTGGCGGTGGTGCTCGGTGTGCAGCGGTTCGCGCCGGCCTTCCTGAGCCGGATCGCGGTGCTGATCGGTATCGCGGTGGGTCTCGCGGTGGCGGTCCCCTTCGACTTCACGGACTTCGGCGGGGTCGGCGACGCGGACTGGCTCGGCATCAGCACGCCGTTCCACTTCGGGGCGCCCACGTTCGAGGCGTCGGCGATCATCTCCATGCTGGTGGTGGCGCTGGTGACGATGACCGAGACGACCGGCGACCTGATCGCGGTCGGCGAGATGACCGGACGCAAGGTCGAGCCGCGCTCACTGTCGGACGGCCTGCGGGCCGACGGCCTGTCGACCGTCCTCGGCGGGATCTTCAACACCTTCCCGTACACGGCGTACGCGCAGAACGTCGGGCTCGTCGGGATGACCCGGGTGCGCAGCCGCTGGGTGGTGGCCGCCGCCGGCGGCATCCTGGTCGTGCTCGGTCTGCTGCCCAAGCTGGGCGCGGTGGTCGCGGCCATACCGGCGCCGGTGCTGGGCGGCGCGGGTCTGGTGATGTTCGGGACGGTCGCCGCGAGTGGCGTACGGACCCTGGCGCAGGCCGACTTCAAGGACAACCACAACCTCACGGTGGTCGCGGTCTCGGTGGCCGTGGGCGTGCTGCCGGTCGGGGTGCCGACGGTCTACGAGAAGTTCCCCGACTGGTTCCAGACGGTGATGAACAGCGGCATCAGCGCGGGCTGCCTGACGGCGATCGTGCTGAACCTCCTCTTCAACCACCTTCCCTCGAAGGGGAGTTCAGTCGCCCCCGAGCCGGAGGGACTGGCGGGCGGCGGCCGCGAGGAGGGCGTCGAGAAGTCCCGGGAAGAGGTCGTCTAGGTCGTCCCGGCGCAGGCCGTTCATCTTGGCCGTGCCCCGGTAGACCTGG
This sequence comes from Streptomyces sp. NPDC001002, assembly GCF_053599215.1. Taxonomy (NCBI): domain Bacteria; kingdom Bacillati; phylum Actinomycetota; class Actinomycetes; order Kitasatosporales; family Streptomycetaceae; genus Streptomyces; species Streptomyces sp. NPDC001002. The sequence continues at coordinate 29,446 of NZ_JBSFLV010000057.1, forward strand.
CGGATCACCCCGGCCTCGCGCAGCACCCGGAAGTGGTGCGTGGTCGTGGACTTGGTGACGGGCAGGTCGAAGTGCGAACAGGAGAGCTCGTCGCCGTCGGCGGCGAGCTCTCGCACGATGCTCAGCCGCATCGGGTCGGCGAACGCGTGCAGCACGCCTTCGAGCCGGATGTCGTCGCGCACGGGGTGCGGCAGATCCCGACTGCTGGCGGCGGGGGTAGCGGTACTCACGAGAGCCATTGTACGAGAGGCATCGTAGTTTGACACTTCCCGTACTACGATGCCTATCGTACGAACCGTCCCTCGGTCCCGCGAGAACGGAGCAGCTCACCATGAGCTCCCTCTTCCAGCCCTTCACCCTGCGCGATGTCACCATCCCCAACCGGGTCTGGATGCCCCCGATGTGCCAGTACTCGGCGGCGCCGGAGGGCCCGGAGGCGGGCGCTCCCACCGACTGGCACTTCGCGCACTACGCCGCCCGCGCGACCGGCGGCACGGGCCTGATCATCGTCGAGGCCACCGCGGTGTCGCCCGAGGGCCGGATCTCGCCGTACGACCTGGGCATCTGGAACGACACCCAGGTCGAGGCGTTCCGCCGGATCACCCGCTTCCTCGTCTCCCAGGGCACGGTCCCCGGGATCCAGATCGCTCACAGCGGCCGCAAGGCGTCGACCGAGCGCCCCTGGAAGGGCGGCGCACCGGTCGGACCGGAGGCGCACGGCTGGCAACCGCTGGGCCCGAGCGCGCTCCCGTTCGCCGACGGGCACCCGGTACCGACGGAACTGACGGTCAATCAAATCCACGACATCGTCGGCCAGTTCGCGGACGCGGCCCGCCGAGCCCTCGCCGCCGGCTTCGAGGTCGCCGAGATCCACGGCGCCCACGGATACCTGATCAACTCCTTCCTCTCCCCGCACTCCAACCACCGCACGGACGCCTACGGCGGCTCGTACGAGAACCGCATCCGCTTCGCCCTCGAAGTGGTCGACGCCGTACGGGAGGTCTGGCCGGACGACAAGCCGCTGTTCTTCCGCGTCTCGGCGACCGACTGGCTGGAGTCCGACGGCTGGACACCCGACGACACCGTCCGCCTCGCCACCGACCTGCACACCCACGGCGTCGACCTCCTCGACGTCTCGACCGGCGGCAACGCGTCCGGCGCCCGCATCCCGACCGCTCCCGGCTACCAGGTCCCCTTCGCGGCCCGCGTCCGCTCCGAGACCCCGATGCCGGTCGCGGCGGTCGGCCTCATCACGGAGCCCGAGCAGGCCGAGAAGATCCTGGCGAACGGCGAGGCCGACGCGGTGCTCCTCGGCCGCGAGTTGCTGCGATCGCCGTCTTGGGCTCGGGACGCGGCAAGGGAGTTGGGCGGCGAGGTGCACGTGCCGGACCAGTACCACCGGTCCGTCTGAGTGATCGCACGGCGGGTCAACCCGCCGTGCAGGCCGTCCCGTTGAGGACGAAGGCGCCCGGCGGGGTTGGTGCCGCCGGGCGGTGGGGTAACGGCACGCGTGCGGCGAAACATCATGGAAGCGCTCCCACACTAGCGCTCAGGGTCGTTTCAGACAGCCCTTGCCACTCACCTGCACAGACGGAACAACCACTGCGCAAAGCGTTGACTAGAAAGCGCTTGCCGTCTACGTTCCGTTCAGCAGTGTGACCGACCGAGGCCTGGCCACCCCCAATCGGTCGCGATGCCGGCGCACGGCGTTCACGTGTATGCACATCATTCACGTACACGACCTCCCTGCATCTTCCGAAGGGACGCACCCGCATGCGTACTCACCCCTTACGTGCACATCCGCAAAGAACCGCGCTGGCGACGGCGGCCGTGGCCGCCCTCGCCGTGACCGCCGCCCTCGGCGTCCCCCAGCCGGCCGCCGCTGCCGAGTCCTCGCCGGTCGGGTTCGGTGCCGGGACGACCGGTGGTGGCAGTGCCACGGCGGTCACCGTGTCGACGCTGGACGCCTTCAAGTCGGCCGTCACCGGCAGCACTTCGAAGGTGGTCAAGGTGAACGGCCTGATCTCGCTGAGCGGTCAGGTCGACATCGGGTCCAACACCACGGTGCTGGGCGTCGGTTCGGCGTCCGGGTTCACAGGCGGTGGGCTGCGGCTGAAGAAGGTGACGAACGTCGTCGTCCGCAACCTGAACATCAGCAAGCCGGTCGCGCCCGCCGACGGCATCACCGTGCAGGCCTCGACGAAGGTGTGGCTCGACCACAACGCCTTCTCGTCCGACCTCGACCACGGGAAGGACTACTACGACGGCCTGCTCGACATCAATCACGGCTCCGACTACGTCACCGTCTCCTGGAACACCTTCAAGAACCACTACAAGGGCTCGCTCGTCGGCCACAGCGACAACAACGCGAGCGAGGACACCGGGCATCTGCGGGTGACGTACCACCACAACTGGTTCGACCAGGTCAACTCCCGTATCCCCAGCCTGCGTTTCGGCACCGGGCACTTCTACGACAACTACGTCGTCGGCGCCGAGACCGCCGTGCACTCGCGCATGGGCGCCCAGATGCTCGTCCAGAACAACGTGTTCCGGGACACCGAAGTCGCCGTCACCACCAACCGGGACAGCGACGTCGACGGCTACGCCAACCTCACCGGGAACGACCTCGGCGGAGCCGCGACCGAGGTCTCGCAGGTCGGCACATTCACCAGTCCGCCGTACAGCTACAGCGCCGAGCCCGCCTCGACCGTCGTCGCCTCGGTGACGTCCGGCGCGGGCACCGGAAAGCTCTGACCACTCCCCCACCTCGGAGAAGGAATCGGGACATGACTTCTTCCATACGGCCACGCGCGCTCACCGGCGCCGTGGCGACCTTCGGACTCACAGTTGGCATGCTCATGGCATCCAGCGCACTCTCGCCCGCCAATGCCGTCACCTGGCCCACCGCCAGCGGCAGTCAGGCGGTGACCAAGACCATCTCCGTGTCCGGCACCAAGGACTACGGGATGCTGCGCCTGTACGGCAGCGGTGACCTCGGCAGCGGCAGCCAGGACGAGGACCAGGGGCCGATCCTGGAGCTCGCGGCCGGCACCACGCTCAAGAACGTCATCATCGGCGCCCCGGCCGCCGACGGCATTCACTGCCTGGGCAGTTGCACGCTGCAGAACGTGTGGTGGGAGGACGTCGGCGAGGACGCGGCGACCTTCCTGGGCTCCTCGTCGTCCAACGTCTACACCGTCTCCGGCGGTGGGGCGAAGGAGGCCAGCGACAAGGTGTTCCAGTTCAACGGCGCGGGCACCCTGAACGTCTCCAACTTCGCGGCGCAGACCTTCGGTACGTTCGTCCGCTCCTGCGGCAACTGCAAGACGCAGTACAAGCGCACGATCAACCTCAACACCATCGAGGCGACCTACAAGGGCAGTCGACTCGTCGGCATCAACACCAACTACGGCGACAGCGCGACCCTGAAGAAGATCACCATCGTCGGGGACTCCAGCAAGAAGATCATCCCCTGCCAGAAGTACATCGGGAACAACACCGGCGCCGAGCCGACCACGAACGGCACCGGTCCCGACTCGACGTACTGCAAGTACGCGACCAGCGACATCACTTACAAGTAGGCCGCGGGGTCAAGCACCGGGTCCATCGGCTCCGTCCGACCCGACCGAGCCGATGGACCCGGTGATCTCGCGCTGGTACTCCGCGTAGGCGGCCCGCAGGGGCGTGCCCGGCCAGTCGGCGGGGAGGAGTTCGGGGGGCAGGACCGGGTCGGCGAGCAGGTGGCGTACGACCGCGGCGAAGGTCGTGAAGCGGTCGGCCGGGCGGTCGGCCTCGGCGAGGTGGGCGAGCAGGGAGCGGGCGGTGGCGGACCAGGTGTCCAAGGGCCAGAGGGACGCGGCCAGTTCGGGTGCCGCGCGGTCGGGGCGGGCCGTGTAGGACTGGGCCACGGACTCCAGGTCGGCCGGCAGGGTGCGGTTCAGGTTGGCGGGGCGCAGCCAGACTCCCTCGCGCAGTTCCGCGAGGCGTAGGGCGGTCAACCGGGCGCGCAGTTCCGCGCGTTCGGCGGGCTCGCGACCCGTCGCGGTGATCACCAGCATCTCCCAGTCGCCGTCCCACGCGCGCGTGCGGGGGTGTACGGCCTCGTCCTGGCGGCGCTGGCGGGCGAGCAGTCGGTCGCTGAGCCGGTAGACGGCGTCGGTGCGCCACAGGTCTCCGGCGGCCACCATGCGGCTGAGCGCGGCCCTCAGCGTGGAGCCGACGACGCCGAACGGCTCCACCGCGCGGACCAGGTCCTTCACCGCGAGCTGCGGCGGATGCGTGCCCAGCAGCAGGCTCAGCACGACCGACCGCGCGGACAGGGGCCGCAGGCCGGCCTCGCCGGACCGCTCGGAGACGTTCATGCGCATGGTCACGTACCTTACGTGCGCCTTCTTGTTGCATCATTGCTACGACCGCAGGAAAGGTGCAACATGGCCGTATGGTCTCGACACCCGCACCCACACGCCAGCCGCTGAACGCCACGCACGACGTCACCAACCAACCTCCTTTGCTGGCGCCCTACGACGCCTCCGATGACACCGCCCTGCTGGAAGGGCTGCGCCGGGAGGGCGCCGGTTGGGCCGAGGAGGGCATCCGGCGGCTCGGTCTGCGGGCCGGCAGTGCCGAGGCGCAGGAGTGGGCCGAGCAGGCCAACACGCACGAGCCGGTGCTGCGTACGCACGACCGGTACGGCAACCGGATCGACGAGGTCGACTTCCACCCGAGCTGGCACCACCTGATGCGGGCCTCGGTCGCCGAGGGCCTGGCCGGCGCGCCCTGGGCGGACGCACGGCCCGGGGCCCATGTGGCGCGCAGTGCGGGCGGGTTGGTGTGGGGGCACACCGACGCCGGACACGGCTGCCCCACGTCGATGACGTACGCGGCCGTCCCGGCCCTGCGCGCGCAGCCGGACCTCGCCAAGGTCTACGAACCGCTGCTGACCGGCCGTGAGTACGAGCCCGAACTGCGGGTGCCGACACAGAAGGCGGGGCTGCTGGCCGGCATGGGGATGACGGAGAAGCAGGGCGGCTCCGACGTCCGTACGAACACGACCGCGGCGACGCCGACGGCCGAACCCGGCGTGTACACACTGCGCGGGCACAAGTGGTTCACGTCGGCACCGATGTGCGACGTCTTCCTGGTGCTGGCGCAGGCGCCGGAAGGCCTTTCGTGCTTCCTGGTGCCGCGGATCCTGCCCGACGGCAGCCGCAACACCTTCCGCATCCAGCGCCTCAAGGACAAGCTGGGCAACCGGTCCAACGCCTCCTCCGAGCCGGAGTTCGACGGGACCGTCGCCTGGCTGGTCGGACCCGAGGGGCGCGGGGTCAAGACGATCATCGAGATGGTCAACTGCACCCGTCTCGACTGCGTGATGATGTCGGCGACCCTGATGCGCAAGACGCTGGTGGAGGCGGGGCACCACGCGCGCCACCGCAGCGCGTTCGGGGCGCGGCTGATCGACCAGCCGCTGATGCGCAATGTGCTGGCCGATCTCGCGCTGGAGTCCGAGGCTGCCACGACGCTCACCCTGCGTCTCGCGGGGGCCGCCGACCGGGCGGTGCGCGGGGACGCGGGCGAGGCGGCCTTCCGCCGGATCGCGACCGCCGTCGGCAAGTACTGGGTCACCAAGCGCGGTCCGGCCTTCACCGCGGAGGCCCTGGAGTGCCTCGGTGGCAACGGCTACGTGGAGGAGTCGGGCATGCCCCGCCACTACCGCGAGGCTCCGCTGCTGTCGATCTGGGAGGGCTCGGGCAACGTCAACGCGCTGGACGTGCTGCGGGCGCTGCGGCGCGAACCCGGCACCGCCCAGGCGTTCTTCGACGAACTCGCCCTGGCCCAGGGCGCGGACGCCCGGCTGGACGCCGCCGTGACGCGCCTGGAGAACCTGCTGGTGAACGGTTCCGAGACCGGCGCGCGCCGGCTGGTGGAGCACATGGCCCTGACCCTGCAGGCCTCCCTGCTGGTCCGGCACGCCCCGCCCGCGGTCGCCGACGCCTTCTGCGCGACCCGGCTGGGCGGCGACTGGGGGCACGCCTTCGGCACCCTGCCCGACACCGCCGATCTGGGCGCGATCCTGGACCGCGCACTGCCCGCCGACTGAGCATCTCCCCGCTGTCGGCGCACAGTTGGCGCAGAGTCATCTCCCGATTCCGCTTCGTTGTCAGTGCGGTGGTGCAGACTCACGAACAGGAGGCACTTCGCCGGGGGAGGACTACGTGTTCAGCGGGATCGACGAGGTCGACTGGGCCTCGATGCGGCATGCGTACGGCAGCGCCGAGGACGTGCCCGGACTGCTGAGGGCTCTGGCCTCGACGGACCCCGCCGAGCGGGAGATCGCGCTCGACGCGATGTACGGCGGGGTGCACCACCAGGGTGACGTGTACGACTCGACGCTGGCCTGCATTCCGTTTCTCTTCGAACTCGCGGAGAGCGAGGCCGTGCGGGAGCGGTGCGGGATCGTGGAGTTGCTCGTCAGCATCGGGCAGGAGGGCGAGCCCCCGGAGGGGATCGCGGACGACGCCTACGCGATGGCGTGCACGGCGGTCCGCGCGGGCGCCGAGGTCTTCGCCCGGCTGACGGCGGACCGGGACTCCGGAGTGCGGCGGACGGCGGCGGTCGCGGTCGCGCGGTTCCACGACGAACCGGCGCGCGTGCTGGGCCTGTTGCGCGAGCGGATCACCGTGGAGCGCGACGACCGGGTGCTGCTCGCCCTCGCCGAGGGCCTGGGCGTCCTCGCCCGACGGCACCCCGGGCACGCGGCCGGCGCGGTGGACCTCCTGGCCGCCCAGAGCGCGCCGCCGTTCGGCCCGGGTCTGCGGCTGGCCGCGCTGGGACAGCTCGCGGGCTGCGCGCCCGACCGGCTCCCGGCCGACCTGGTGCCCACCGTCGTAGGACTGCTGCGGGACCGGTCCGAGCGGCCGCGATGTCGGTCGGAGGAGCCCGACCGGCCCGACACCGACACCCTCATCGGAAAACTGCGGAAGCTGCGGCCCTCGGACGAGGAGGGGGCGCAGCTGCTGCGCACCCTGCACACCGCGCTGGACGGGCGGGTGGCCGACCGGATCGCCCTGCTGGCGGGCCAGTTGAGCAGTCCGTCCGCGACGGACCGGTGCAACGCGGTGTGGATGTCGTCGGGGCTGCTGCGTGGCTGGCGTGCCGACTACCGGGAGCTCGTGATGCTCATCGGTGCCCAACTGGACACTCCGGACGACCGGTTGCGGGAGGCCGCGGAGTCCGTCCTCGGCGATCTCTTCGCGCTGGCCGCACCGGCCGCCGACCACCTCCTCGCGCTGGTGACCTCCCGTCCCGAGCTGCGGGTACGGCAATGGCAGCACGGGACGCCGAGCGTGGGCGAGGCGGTCAAGTCCCTCGCCAGGACCGGGGATCCGCGAGCCGTGCCCGTCCTGGCGGAGATGCTGGCCGCGCCCGTCGTGCCGGACGAGTTGGGGAACCTGATCGTCCATGTGGGCCCGGCCGCCGCTCCCCTCGCCCCCGAACTGCGGCGCAGGCTCGGCACCGTGCCGCTCGACTCACGCCGGACCTACGACCTGGCGGCACCGCTGCTGCACGCGCTCGCGGCGCTGCGCGACACGCGGTGCGTGCCCGAGGTGCTGCGCCTGCTGCTGGGCATGCCCGACGAACTCCCGGTCCGGGACGTGGTGGTGAGGACCGCGGTGGAGACGCTCGGAGCGTTCGGGCCGGACGCGCACGAGGCGATACCCACGCTGCGCGAACTGTTGGACACGGAGTCCGCGATCGCCGCGGCGGAGGCGTTGTGGCTGGTGGAGGGTGACGCGTCCGTCGTACTGCCCGTGCTGATGCGGGAGTTGACGGACGGTCGCGGGTTCCGGCCGCGGACGGCGGCCAAGACGCTGGGTCTGCTGGGCCCGGCGGCTAGCGCGGCGCTGCCCGAGCTGTCCGGCATGGCCGGGTCCGACGACTTCTGGGAGCGGCTGGACGGCGCGTGCGCCCTGTGGCGGATCGGCGGGGACCCGGACGTGGCCGTCCCGCCGCTCCGGGCCGCCTGGGCCAGGAACCCCGACACGCGCCGCACGATCGCCGCGTGCGTCGCCGACCTGGGCCCGGCGGGCGCGCCCCTCCACGACCTGCTGCGCACGGAGCTGGCGCGGACGCGTCGCCATCAGGACCCGACCGCCAGGTACGGCAGCGAGGTCCTTCAGGACGAGCAGTTGCTGCGGATCTGCCGGGGAGCGGTGCAGGACGCGTAGGGGTCAGGTGTCCCCGTCGGCCCAGGTCTTGCGTCCCCACAGCGGGTCGAAGCCGGCCCACTCGGCGTCCCACTGGGCCATGCGGCGGCGCTCCAGGCGGCCACAGACCATGCGGCCGCCGACGAACGGGACCAGGGCGGCCCCCGCTCCTACCAGGACGCCGATGAGCGCGGCCCGCGTCCGGGCCTCGGCGGCGGTGGCGGGCTTGGTGACCAGGTTGCCCTGCGGATCCGTCCACACGGTGACCTCGGTGCCGGTGGCGCTGCCCGGGCGGACCCGGACCTGGCCGTTGTGACGGGAGCCGTCAGGGGCGGGCCAGCTCACCTTGCCCCACACCCGGTCGCCGCTGGACGCCCCGGAGCCCGCGGCGGCCGTACCGGGCGCCTTCTCGGTGAGGTGTCCCTGGACGGCACGCCACTCGACGCGTTCGCGCGCGAGCCCCTGCTCGACGGAGTGGGTTGCCGCGAGGCCGGCCAGCACCCCGGCGAGAACGGTGAACAGCCAGGTGCCGAGGATCACCCACGACTCCACCGCGTCGGCAGGGCGCTTGAGCGGATTGCGCCGCCAGCGCCAGAGCCACACCTTCGGACCACGGAACGCCATCGAAGGCATCCTCCTCATGAGCGCACGACCATCCAGACCGTCCTCCCATACGCGCGAAGGCCGCTGGATGCTCAGGTCGAGTCCCCCACGCGACGGTCGCACGAGAGGTCCCGCTCGCGCAGGCGTCTGCGCGAAATCGCCCCGCCGGCTGGCCGAAAAGGATCGGCGCGGTGTCGCGTCGGACCGGTGTCACCGCTCTGACCTGTGGTGATGAAACGTCCGGGGGTGACTGTCAGTGGCGGGGTGCAGACTGGCAGATGTCTGGGACAAAGACGTCGCGGAGGTGATCGGCATGACCGACGTACTACTCGCCGTGGGCACGCGCAAAGGCCTGTTCATCGGGCGGCGGCGCGGTGGCTCATGGGAGTTCGACGAGAGCCCGTACTTCAACGCGCAGGCCGTGTACTCGGTCGCCGTGGACACGCGCGGCGACCGGCCGCGTCTGCTGGCCGGCGGGGACAGCTCGCACTGGGGCCCGTCGGTGTTCCACTCCGACGACCTGGGCCGCACGTGGACCGAACCGGCGCAGCCCGCCGTGAAGTTCCCCAAGGACACGGGCGCTTCGCTGGAGCGGGTGTGGCAGTTGCACCCGGCGGCCGCCGAGGCGGACGTGGTGTACGCGGGTACGGAACCGGCCGCGCTGTACCGCTCGGAGGACCGCGGGGAGACCTTCGAGTTGGTCCGGCCGCTGTGGGAGCACCCCACCCGCTCGAAGTGGGTGCCCGGCGGTGGCGGCGAGGGACTGCACACCGTGCTCACCGACGAGCGCGATCCGCAGGCGGTGACGGTCGCCGTCTCGACGGCCGGAGTGTTCCGCACCGGCGACGGCGGCGCGAGCTGGGCGCCGTCCAACTCCGGTGTCGCGGCGGTGTTCCTGCCCGATCCGAACCCGGAGTTCGGACAGTGCGTGCACAAGATCGCCCAGGACGCGGCCGACCCGGACCGGCTGTATCTGCAGAACCACTGGGGTGTCTACCGCAGCGACGACGCGGGCGCGCAGTGGAAGGACATCGGTGAGGGCCTGCCCTCCACGTTCGGCTTCGCGGCGGCCGCCCACCCGCACCGCGGCGACACGGCGTATGTGTTCCCGATCAACGCCGACGCGGACCGGGTGCCCGCCGACCGCCGGTGCCGCGTCTTCCGCACAGCCGACGCGGGCAAGAGCTGGGAGCCCCTGACGGCGGGGCTGCCTCAGGAGGACCACTACGGCACGGTGCTGCGCGACGCGCTGTGCACCGACGACGCCGACCCGGCGGGCGTGTACTTCGGCAACCGCAACGGCGAGGTGTTCGCCTCGGCCGACGACGGCGACAGCTGGCGGCAGTTGGCCTCCCATCTGCCGGACGTGCTGTGCGTGCGGGCCGCGGTGGTCGGATGAACCAGGCGGGGGTGAACCAAGCGGAGGTGAACCAGGTGGGGGTGAATCAGGCGAGGGGAACTGCCTTCCAGGCACCGGGCGTTGGCCATCGGTTGATCTCCACTGTCGTTACGGCAGTAGGGTGACGCCCGTGGCATCACGACCGTTGCATGAAATCGTCGAAGCGGGCTGGGCGCAGGCCCTGGAACCCGTCGCCGGGAAGATCGCCGAGATGGGGGACTTCCTGCGCGGGGAGATCGCCGCAGGGCGCACCTATCTCCCGGCCGGACCGAACGTCCTGCGAGCCTTCCAGCAGCCCTTCGACGACGTACGCGTCCTGATCGTCGGACAGGATCCTTACCCGACACCGGGGCACGCGGTGGGGCTGTCGTTCTCGGTGGCGCCCGAGGTGCGTCCGCTGCCCGGCAGTCTCCTCAACATCTACCGGGAGCTGAACACCGACCTGGGCCTGCCCCAGCCCGCCAACGGCGATCTGACGCCGTGGAGCAGCCAGGGCGTACTGCTGCTCAACAGGGCGCTCACCACGGCCCCGCGCAAGCCGGGCGCACACCGCGACAAGGGCTGGGAGGCGGTCACCGAGCAGGCGATACGGGCCTTGGCTGCGCGCGGCAAGCCGCTGGTGTCCATCCTGTGGGGGCGTGACGCACGCAATCTGCGCCCCCTGCTCGGGAATCTGCCGTCGGTGGAGTCCGCGCATCCCTCCCCCATGTCGGCCGACCGCGGCTTCTTCGGGTCCCGTCCCTTCAGCCGGGCCAACGACCTGCTGATCGGGCAGGGCGGACAGCCGGTGGACTGGCGCCTGCCGTGACCGGCGGGGCGAGCGGCGGACCGGGCCCCGATGCGGGCCGGACCGGCGTCCTCGCCGTCGACTCCGGAGGCTCGGGCCTGCGGGTCGTGGTCGCGACCGGCAACGGGACGGTCCTTGCCGGGCGCGAGTCGCCGGAGCCGGTGCGCACCGGGGCACGGGGTATCGACTCCGAGCATCTGATGGAGCAACTGGCGCCCATGGTGCGGGTGTTGCTCACCGAGAGCGGAGTGACCGAGCTGCGCGCGGCTGCCGTCGGTGCCGCCGGGCTCGCCACCCTGGGTGACGCGTTGCGCGCCGAGCTTCCGGCCGCCCTGCGGCGGGAGTTCGGGATCCGGACGGTCGCGCTCGCCGCCGACGCGGTCACCGCGTACACCGGAGCGCTCGGCGCGCACCCCGGTGCCGTGGTCGCCGCCGGCACCGGACTGATCGCCGTCGGCACCGACCTGAACCGCTGGAGTCGCGCGGACGGCTGGGGCCATCTGCTGGGCGACTGCGGCAGCGGCGCCTGGATCGGGCGGGCCGGTCTTGAGGCGGCCCTGCGCGCCCATGACGGACGGCCCGGCGGATCGGCGGCACTGCTGACCCGGGCCGAGAAGCTGTTCGGCCCCGCTGGAGGGCTGCCCGGCCGGATCTACCCCCGCTCGGACCGGCCCGCCGTCCTCGCCTCCTTCGCGCCCGAGGTCGGGGCCTGCGCCGAGCAGCACGACCCCGTGGCCCTGGGCATCCTGCGTGCGGCGGCCCGGCACATGGTCGAGTCCGCGGCCGCGGTGTGCCCGACCGGGGGCGAGTCCCGGATCGCCTTCACCGGGGGCCTGTTCAGGATGGGCGAGCCGCTTCTCGTACCGCTGGCGGAGGAGTTGGCGAGCGTGCTGCCCGCCGCGCGGCGGGCGACGGCCGCGGGCGACCCCCTGGCGGGGGCGGTGCGGATCGCGGCCGATCTGGCGGCGGGCTCGCTCACCCTGCCGGGTGACGCGGTGATGTTGTCCGTGGTCACCACCCCGGGCGAGTGATCGACAGCGGCCGATCACTTCCGATTCGTACGTAACTCATCAGACAAAACCGGACGGATACCGCTCACCTGCACCCTCCCCGAACAGGGGAGCCCAGGAAGCCAGTAACATGCGACGCCATGAGCTCCCCCACTGGGCCCGCGTCCGGCCTGCCAGTACGAATGCCGCGACCTCGCCAGGCCGGGCGGCACCGCCGTCCCGAGCCGCTGGCGGCTCCCGAGGGCGCGCCCGCGCTCGTTCTCGCCGTGCCGGGCACGCCCAGCGCCGGCACGCGCAGCCTCGCCGAGGAGGTCGTGAGCATCGCGCGCTCCGAGCTGCCCGGCCTGGACGCCCGCATCGGTTACCTGGACGGTGACGACGCGGAGTTCCCCACCCTGCAGGCCGTGCTCGTGCACGCCGCCGAAGAGCGCTCCGCCCGCTTCGAGCAGGCCAAGGCCGCCGGACTTGACGTCAAGGAGCCCGACGGCCCCGTCGGCGTCGTCGTACCGCTGCTGGCCGGACCGGACAGCGCGCTGCTGCGTCAGGTCCGCCAGGCCGTGATGGACAGCCGCGTCGCGGCCGACCTCACCGATGTGCTGGGCCCGCACCCGCTGCTCGCCGAAGCGCTGCACGTGCGGCTCTCGGAGGCCGGTCTGGCCCGCGCCGACCGTGCCCGGCTGTTCACCGTGGCGACCGCGGCGGACGGCATCGTCCTGGCCTCCGTGGGCGGTGACGAGGCCGTGCAGGCGGCCGGGATCACCGGCATGCTGCTCGCCGCGCGCCTGGCCGTGCCGGTGATGGCGGCGGCCCTGGACCAGGAGGGCTCGATCGCGGCCATCGCCGAGCAGTTGCGTTCCTCGGGTTCGCAGCAGCTGGCGCTCGCGCCGTACCTGATAGGGCCGGAGATCGACCCGGGTCTGATCGAGGCCGCGGCCAAGGAGGCGGGCTGCTCCGCCGCCGAGGCGCTCGGCCCGTACCCGGCGATCGGCAAGCTCGCCCTGGCCAAGTACACGTCGGCCCTGGGCATCGTCCCGCCGCAGCCGCAGGGCGCGCCGGTCCGCTGACGCGCGGGCACGGCCGCAGGAACGCCGAAGGGCCCGCTCCCGAATCCGGGACGGGCCCTCGGCATGCCGGGTGCCGTAGGTCTGCCGGCCGGCGTCAGTCGAAGATCACGCAGGACGCGGCCGGTACCCGGAGCGAGCCCTCGTAGCGCGGCAGGCCGGTGGCCGGGTCGACGGCGTACCAGGCCACATCGCCGGAGCGCTCGTTGGCGACGTACAGGTATCCCTGCGACTCGGCGAGCGCGCGGGGCCAGTGGCCGCCGCAGGGGACCGTGCCGATCAGCCGGACTTCCGTGCCCTCGACGGCGAAGGTGGACAGGACGTCCTCGCCGCGGGTGGCGGTCCAGACGAAGCGGCCGTCGGGTGCGGCGACGATGCCGGAGGGGTAGGCGTCGCCGGCCGGGGCGCCGGGCAGGACCTGGACCTCGGTGAGCGGCTTCAGGGAGCCGTCCTCGGCGTCCCAGCGGCACACGGTGACGGTCGGGGTGAGTTCGTTGAGCACGTACGCGTAGCCGCCGCCCGGGTGGAAGGCCAGGTGACGAGGTCCGGAGCCGGGGCGCAGGGCGATCTCGCGGTGGAGTTCGAGGGCGCCGTCGCGCAGGGCGCACACGCGGATCGAGTCCGTGCCGAGGTCGACGCTGACCGCCCAGCGCCCGCTCGGATCGGGCTGCACCTGGTGGGCGTGCGGCCCCTGCTGGCGTCGCGTGTGCGGACCGGAGCCGGTGTGGCGCAGGACGCCGGAGGGGACCGGTGCGAGAGTGCCGTCGGCGCGTACGGGGACGGCGGTGACGCTGCCCGAGCCGTAGTTGGCGGTCAGGACGTGGCCGGCGAAGACGCTGAGGTGGGTGGGTTCCTGCCCGCCGACCGGCACCGCCGGTCCGACCTGCTCGGGCCGCGGGCCTCTGACCCGGTACGCGGCGACCGCGCCCTGCGCCGTCTCGCTCACCGCGTAGAGGGTGCCCCCGCCGGGCGCCAGCGCCAGATACGACGGGTCGGGCACGCCGTCCACGCTGTTCAGGGCGATCAGCGCACCGCCGCTCGCGGCCACGGCCGCCGTCACGATCCCGGGGCCGCCGGCCGCCGTGAACGATCCGATGAAGGCCCTGCGCCGCCGCCCGCCACCGTCTGCCACCGCTGTCCCCTCTCGGTCCTGTGCCGTCGGGGCGACGTTAGCAGTCGATCATGAGCGGTCTAGACCATGTTCGGCCGATCTCACTGGCCGGTCCTCGTCTCTCGCCGGCCGGTCCTCGTCGGACGGGTCGGGGCGAGGGAGCTCATGCGGGGTCCGGGTGCCGGCCGGATGCGGCTCAGGCGCCGACCAGCGGTGAGCCGGACGGCGTCCGCAGTGGGGTGGCCAGTTCCGCCAGGGCCCGCTCCAGGCCGTGCAGGTGGGCCAGGGCCGGTTCCATGGCGCTCGCCGGGGAGAGGTGCGCGGTGATCTTCCCAGTGCTCCCCTCGGTGAGCGCCTCGACCGCGGTCTCCACCCGCCGGCACGCGGCGGCGAGGCGCTCGTCGTGCGAGGCCTCCGGATCGGCGGCGACGGCGACCAGGCCGCGGATCTCGCGGGCGCAGTCGTCGAGGAGGGCCAGCACCCGGCGGGCCCGGCGCTTGCGGCCGAGCATCGGGTTGAGCGGGTGCACCAGGGGCGCGACGGACAGGCGTACGCGAGCGACCAGTTGCTCCAGTTCGGCCACCCGCGGGGCCGGGTCGGCGGTCGGGGAGCCGGCCAGGCGGGCCGCGGCCTCGGCGGTACAGGCGTGGACGCAGCGCAGCGCGCGCTGGATCCAGGCGTGGGTCGTGGTGTGCGTGGTGACCGGGAGGACGAACAGCACGGCGAGGACGGCGCCCAGCGCCCCGACGCCGGTCTCCGCGAACCGGAGGGCGAGCAGGCCGGGGTTCAGGACACCGAGCAGGCCGTAGAGCAGCTCGGCCAACAACGTCACCCAGAGCATCATCCAGGTGTACGAGACGGCGGCCGTGTAGAAGATGCCGAAGACGCAGACGGCGAGGAGGGCGGCCGTGGGGACGGGCGCTCCGCCGACGGGGACCGCGACGAGCAGGCCGAGGCCGATGCCGATCACCGTGCCGAGGACCCGGCGGAAGCCACGGACCAGGGTCTCGCCGCGCGAGGCGGTGTTGACGAAGATCCACCAGGTGGCACCGACGGCCCAGTACCAGCGCTGCCCGGACACCAACTGCCCGATGACCAGGGCGAAGCCGGCGCCCGTGGCCGCCTGCACCGCCTGACGGGTCGTGACGCGCGCGAGGCCGGTGCCGGACGGCTGCGCCGGTACCGGGGCCGGGGGCAGCCTGCGCTCGTAGCACCACAGGCCGAAGCGCACCGCCGCCGCCGTGAGCACCGACAGCACGACAGCCGCGTACAGCTGGGGCAGTTGGTCGGTGGTGGCGTGCAGGAACTGCGCCACGAAGAAGGTCATGAACGCGAAGACGCCGAGGCTGTGGCCGCGCGGGCCCCAACGGCGTGCGTAGACGCCCGCGCCGACGACGGCGAGGAAGGTGAGGTCGCGGGCGACGGGGTGGTCGTGCAGTTCGGCCGCGACGGCGAGCACCGGCAGGCCGACGGCGGGCAGCAGCGCGGTGGTGAGGGCCTGGCCGCGGACCGTGGCGTCCGTGACGGTGAACAGGGCGAGCAGCGCGGCGAGACCTCCGGTCACGGCGCCGACGAGCGAGTGCCCGGCGAGGCCGCAGACGACGACCGCGAGCCCGATGCCGAGGACGGCCCGGGCGGCGAACCGCAGCCGTGCGCGCCCCGGGTCCGGCGCCACGAACACCCTCTTCAGCACTACCACCCCGCCCCTGGACGCCGGCTGGACACCGGCATGGAAAAGGCGCCGCGGAGGTCCGCAGCGCCATCGACGTGACCATGAGAGCATCAATGAGGCGTGTGGCTCAAGTGACCATCGATCTGCTGAGCCATTGGCACACCACGAGGAGATTGAGCCATTGGTACAGTCTCACCTCATGAGCGTGGACGAACTCGACACCCGCATCCTGACGCTGCTCCTGGAGCAGCCGCGCACCAGCGTGCGCGAGTACGCCCGCATCCTCGGCGTCGCCCGTGGCACGCTCCAGGCCCGGCTGGACCGTCTCGAACGGGATGGGGTGATCACCGGTACGGGCCCCTTCCTGTCCCCCGCCGCGCTGGGTCACCCGGTGCTCGCGTTCGTGCACATCGAGGTCACGCAGGGGCATCTGGACGATGTGGGGGACGCACTGGCCGCGGTGCCCGAGATCGTCGAGGCCTTCTCGATCACGGGTGGCGGGGATCTGCTGACCCGGGTCGTGGCCCGGGACAACGCGCATCTGGAGGACGTGATCCAGAAGTTGATCAGCATGCCGGGCGTCGTCCGCACCCGTACCGAGGTGGCCCTGCGCGAGCGGGTGCCGCAGCGGCTGCTGCCGCTGGTCGAGTCGATCGGGCGCGCGGCCGGAAAGTGATCCCGCCCTCACCGGGGACGATCCCTCCCTGACCGGGGACGCCGTCCCGTACGCCGCCGTGCGGGCCGACGTACGGGAGGTCGCCGCCGCGGGCTGCTCCTGCGGGGAGGCCGGTCGCAGTTCGCCGCGCGCGGCCGACTCGGGTGGCCGGCGCGGCTGCCGCGGCTTCCCGGCCGTCCGGCGGCGCCGGAGGGGAGGCGTCGCCGGTCGGTCGAGGTCCGTCAGCTCGGGCGGATGTTCTGGTTGAGGCGGAAGACGTTCTCCGGGTCGTAGTCGGCCTTGATGCGGGCCAGTCGGTCGTAGTTGCCGCGGTAGCTGGCGCGGACCCGCTCCTGGCCCTCGTCCATCATCATGTTCACGTAGGCGCCGCCCGCGGAGTACGGGTGCAGGGCGTCGAAGTAGTCGACAGTCCAGCGCTTGATCAGGTCGGCGTTGGCCGGGTCGGGGTCGACGCCGGCGTAGACGGAGGCCCAACGGGCGCCTCGGTAGGCCCAGGGCGTGTCGTCGGGGCCGACGTCGTGGGCCGCGCCGTCGATCGGGTAGAGGTGCATGGTCGACTGGACGGTCGGCACCTCGGCGCCGAACTTGGCGTGCAGGTCGACTGCTTCGTCGGGGATCTCGTTGACGAAGTCGGCGCGCCAGTACCACTGGTGGCCGGGCGGGTAGAGCCCGTCGAACATGGACTGCAGGTCGGGGTGCGGCATCGGGCCGACGGCGTGCAGCAGGGGTGCCGGGAGCGCGTCGAGCAGCGGGGCCATCTCGCGGGCCGCCGCCTCCATGTCGTCGCCGGTGTAGCACCACACGACGCCTGCCGTCTTGCGGAGTTGGATCTCCTCGGGGAACGGCGGGGCCGGCGGGACGGTGCCGTGCAGGAAGAAGCCGTTGAGCTCGCGGGGCGCGTTCGGGAGGAAGTCCCGGTAGGCGGTGAGGACTTCGGCGCTGATCTCGACCGGCCAGAAGGTCGGCCCGGCGATGACGGTGCTGATCTCGTGCAGCCGGAAGACGAAGGACGTGACGACGCCGAAGTTGCCCCCGCCGCCGCGGATCGCCCAGAACAGGTCGGTGTTCTCGTCGGCGCTCGCGCGGACCTGGCGGCCGTCGGCGAGGACGACGTCGGCGGCGAGGAGGTTGTCGATGGTCAGCCCGCACCTGCGGGTGAGGTGGCCGAGCCCGCCGCCGGTGGCGATGCCGCCGACTCCCGTGGTGGAGACGATGCCGCTGGGGGTGGCGAGGCCGTGCGCGTTGGTCGCGCGGTCCACCTCGCCCCACACGCAGCCGCCGCCGACCCGGACCGTGCGGGCCTCGGGGTCGACGTGGATCTCCTTCAACGGTGACAGGTCGGCCACCACTCCCCCGTCGACGGTGCCCAGTCCGGCGCCGTGGTGACCGCCGCCGCGCACCGCGAGCGGCAGGGACTGGGCGCGGGCGAAGCCGATCACGCGGGCGACGGCATCCGCGTCGGCACAGCGGGCGATCAGGGCGGGCCTGCGGTCGATCATCGCGTTGTAGACAGCGCGGGCCTGCTCGTAGCCGGAGTCCTCGGGCCCGACCAACTCCCCCGTGAACCCGGTCAGTTCCCTGCGTGCCGCTTGAGCGGGTGTACTGGACATGCGATATCCCCCGTTTGTTCGGTGTCGGGCCGATCTGCACGTTCTACTCGGGTTGCGCGCCCCCGGGCATCCGTGCGGGTCACCTAGCTCGGGCCCTTCGGCTACCTACGTTTCGCCCGCGGCCCCGACGCTCGGGATACCTACGTCTCGCGCTCGGACAGGAGCCCGAGCTGCGCGGCGCGCACGGCCGCGTGGCGCCGGGTCGGCGCGTCCAGCTTCTCCAGGACGGCTCGTACGTGGTTGTCGACCGTGCGGACCGACACGACCAGGCGGGCGGCGATCTCGGAGTTGGTCAGGCCCTCGGCGAGCAGCCGCATGACCTGGAGCTGGCGGTCGGTGAGTCCTGCGGGGTTGCCTCGGGTCGCGGCGAGGGGGCCGCGCGGGATGCGGCGGACGCCGAGGCGGCGGAGCTCGGTGCGGACGAGGCGGGCCAGCGGTTCGGCGCCGAGGGCGTCGAGTTCGGCCAGGGCGGTGAGCTTGTCGGCGGGGTGCGGGCTCTCGGCGACGGCGGCCGCGTGCTCGTAGGGACAGCCGGCCGCCTGCCAGATCGACGCGGCCTCCCGCCAACGCCCGCGGGCCTGAAGGGCGTACGGATGCTGCGAGTCGTCGTCGACCGCGACGGGATGCCCGGATTTGCCGAGCCAGTAAGCGAGTTCGGCGCCGTAGGGGATGCCGGTGAGGTGGCGGGCCTCGGCGTGGACCGGGGTGGCGGCCTCGACCACGGCGTCGTGGTCGCCGCGCAGCCAGGCCGCTTCCGCCAGGGCGGCGGCCACCGGTCCGGTGCGCTGGAGTTCGCGGGTGCGTACGGCGATCTCCTGGGCCTCGGCGAGGAGTTCGTCCGCGCCGGGGCGTCCGCAGCGGGTGCGGACGCGGGCCAGGACGGTCAGCGCGGGACAGCGGGCGGGGAGGAAGTTCAGCATCCCGAACTCGGCGTGCCGTTCGGCCTCCTCCCAGTCGGCGGCCGCGAGCCGGCGGATGGCGAGTTCGACGTGCAGGTAGGTGAGGAAGCCGAAGTGCTCGGCGCGGTCGGCGAGTTCCATGGCCGGGGGCAGCAGGCGGTCGGCCTCCGCGTACTGGAGGTTGTCCAGCAGCGTCCAGATGAGGTTGGCGTAGGAGCGGCAGGCGTGCTCGACCTCGCCGGCGGCGAGCGCGACGTCGAGGCTCTCCTCCACCTGCTTGCGCCCACCCGGGTCGCCGCCCCGCCAGCGGGCCATGCCCACGTTGTTGAGGGCGTGCGAGAGGATCGCCGTGTCCTCGGTCCGCTTGGCCAGGGCGATGGCGCGTTCGGCGTGGGCGACCGCCTCGGGGTAGCGGTCGGACAGCATGCGCAGTTGGGCGATGTTGCTGACGGCGAGGGCCAACAGCCGCTCGTCGCCCGCCTGTTCAAGGACGGCGACGGCTTCGCGGGCGGCTTCCTGTGCCTCGTCGGCGTCGCCGGCCCACCAGTGGATCCGTGACAGCCAGCGCAGGTCGGCGCCGAGCGCGAGGGTGTCGCCGAGCGAGCGGCGCAGGGCGACCGCCTCGCGCTGGGCGGCGACGGCGGCGGCCGAATCGGCGATGGTGTAGCTCTCCACGGCGAAGCGTTCGAGCAGGTCGGCGAGTTCGGCGGGGCCGTAGCGCTGCCGTCGGCGCAGGACGAGCCGGAGTTGGGCGGCGGCCTCGCGGTGGGCGCCGGCTCCGGCGGCGTCCCGGGCCGCGTCGGGGCCGTAGCGGGCGATGGCGTCCTGGTCGCCGGCCTGGGCGGCGTGATGGACGATGCGGGCCGCGTCCGATCCTGGCCGGGCGACCAGGGCCGCGAGGGCGTTGCGGTTGAGGTCGATGCGCCGGGCGGCGGGCAGCGAGTCGGCGACGGCTCGCCGGATCAACTCGTGCCGGAAGGCGACCCGTTCCGGCTCCACCGTCAGCAGTCCGCGCTGTTCGGCCGCCACCAGCGCGGCCACACCGTCGGTCAACAGCGCGTCCACCAGCGGGCGTTCGACCGCCGAGGGCACGACGGCGAGCTGTTCCAGCGCGTCCACGGTGGCGGGTTCGAGTCCGCGCAACCGCGCGAGCACGGCGTCGACGACCGTCGGGGGCACTCCCCCGGTGCCGCCCGCCGCCACGACCTCGGCAACGAAGAAGGGGTTGCCCGAGGTCACTTCGTACACCTGCGCAGGATCGAGCCGACCCGCCGCGCTGAGCGTGCGCACCGCGCTCAGCGAGAGCCGGGCCAGTGGCAGGCGGTGCACGCGGGGTGCGCGGGACACCTGGCCCAGGAGGTGACGCAGCGGGTGGCCGCGGCTCAACTCGTCGTCCCGGTAGGTCAGGACGAGCAGGGCGGGCAGCCGTTCCATGCGCCGCACGAGGAAGCGCAGGGCGTCCAGGGATGCCTCGTCGGCCCAGTGCACGTCCTCGACGACGAGTACGGCGGGGTGGGGGGTGCCCGCCAGTTCGGCGTGCAGCGCCTCGTAGACGCGGTGGCGATCGCCGCCGTCGGTGACGGCACGGGCGAGTTCGGCACCGACGCTGCCGACGAGATCGCGGAACGGGCCGAGCGGCCTGCTGGTGGCCAGGTCGTCGCACTGGCCGACAAAGACGCGGGCATGGGGAGGCAGCAGGTCCGGCATGGCCTTCACCAGGCTGGACTTGCCGATCCCCGCCTCACCGAAGACGAGCGCCACCGAACCGGCACCGCCCGCCGCCTGCCGTGCGGCCGCGGCCAGACGCGCCAGCTCGGGCTCGCGTTCGAGGATCCCCCGGTCCACGTCGCCGATTCTGTCACCACCGGGTCGCTCCGCGAGGTGTCCTGCCCGACCGGAACTGAACCCTCCCGACCCGTTGACCCCCACCTGCCTCCTCTCTATCGTCTGGTCGGCAATTCGCACACTGTTCGCAATACCGAACATCCGATTTCGCAGGACTCCCGAAGTCGCCGGACCCGTTGAGGAGCACCCATGGCACCGCCCCTCTCCAGACGATCCCTTCTGCAGGCCGCCGCCCTCGGCGCGGCCACCCCCGCGATCGCGTACGCGGCGACCGACCACGCAACTGCCGCCACCGGCTCGGCAGCCGCCGTTCCGGCCGCCTGGACCGTGCGCCCGTTCGCGCTCGACGACGTGACGCTCGGGGCAGGTGTCTTCGCCGACAAGCGGCGACTGATGCTCGACCACGCCCGCGGCTACGACGTGAACCGGCTGCTGCAGGTCTTCCGCGCCAACGCCGGGCTGCCGACCGGCGACGCGGTCGCCCCCGGCGGCTGGGAGGGCCTCGACGGCGAGGCGAACGGCAACCTGCGCGGTCACTACACCGGCCACTTCCTGACCATGCTCGCCCAGGCCTACGCCGGCACCGGGGAGCCGGTGTTCGCGGACCGGATCGCCGCGATGGTCGGCGCCCTGACCGACGTACGAGCCGCCCTGCGCAGGGATCCGACCGTGCTGAGCGTCGCCGGCCGGTTCGGGTCCGCCGCCCTGAACGAGCGCGGGTCCTATCAGTACGTCGATCTGCCGCCGGCCGTGCTCGGCGGCGCCGCCGCCATCACCCTCGCCGCGTGGGTGAAGCCCGCGCACGACGACAACTGGGCGCGCGTCCTCGACTTCGGCAACGACACCACCCGCTATCTCTACCTCGCCGCGCGCAACGCGAACGGCGTCCCGCGCTTCGCCGTCACGACGAGCGGGGCCGGCGGCGAGCAGGGGTTGAACGGCACCGCCGCGCTGCCGTCGAACGAGTGGAGCCACCTCGCGGTGACCATCGCCGACGGCACCGGGACGCTCTACGTCAACGGCACAGCCGTGGCACGCAACACGGCGATGGCCCTCACGCCGGCCGCTCTCGGCACCCTCGCGCACAACTGGCTCGGCCGGTCCAACTACCCCGCCGATCCTGTCTTCGCGGGCGCCTTCGGCGGGTTCGACGTCTGGTCGCGCGCCCTGACCGCCGCCGAGATCGCCGAGTTGCAGGACAGCAGGACCGCCGACGCCTCGGCCGGCCGCGGGGACCTGGCCTCGTACGCCTTCGAGGAGACCACCGGCGGCGGCTTCGCGGACGCCTCGGGGCGCGGCCTGACCGCCACCCTGCGCCGCACCTGGGGCGGCCCCAGCCACCCCGGATTCCTGGCCGCGTACCCGGAGACGCAGTTCATCCTGCTGGAGTCGATGACCGGGAGCGACTACACGAAGGTGTGGGCGCCCTACTACACCGCGCACAAGATCCTCCGCGGTCTGCTGGACGCGTACACCGCCACGGGCGACGGACGGGCCCTGGACCTCGCGTCGGGCATGGGCGACTGGATGTACGCGCGCCTGTCCGTGTTGCCCGCCGCCACCCTGCAACGGATGTGGGGCATCTTCTCCAGCGGCGAGTTCGGGGGCATCGTCGAGGCCATCTGCGATCTGCACACGTTCACCGGGAACGCCCAACACCTCGCGCTGGCCCGCCTGTTCGACCTCGACAGGCTGATCGACGCCTGCGCCGCGAACACCGACACGCTCGACGGACTCCACGCCAACCAGCACATCCCGATCTTCACCGGCCTGGTCCGCCTGTACGACGCGACGGGCGAGGAGCGCTACCTGAGCGCGGCGAAGAACTTCTGGGGCATGGTCGTACCGCATCGCATGTACGGCATCGGCGGTACCAGCACCGGGGAGTTCTGGAAGGCGCGGGACGTGATCGCGGGCACGATCGGTGCGACCACGGCGGAGACGTGCTGCGCGTACAACCTGCTGAAGCTCAGCCGAATGCTGTTCTTCCACGAGCAGGATCCGAAGTACCTGGACTACTACGAACGGGCCCTCTACAACCAGGTGTTGGGCTCCAAGCAGGACACGGCCGACGCCGAGAAGCCGCTCGTCACCTACTTCATCGGGCTGACGCCGGGGCATGTGCGCGACTACACGCCCAAGCAGGGCACGACCTGCTGCGAGGGCACCGGCATGGAGAGCGCCACCAAGTACCAGGACTCGGTGTACTTCGCC
The DNA here is from genome assembly GCF_053599215.1 of Streptomyces sp. NPDC001002. Classification (NCBI taxonomy): domain Bacteria; kingdom Bacillati; phylum Actinomycetota; class Actinomycetes; order Kitasatosporales; family Streptomycetaceae; genus Streptomyces; species Streptomyces sp. NPDC001002. The sequence goes on from NZ_JBSFLV010000057.1 coordinate 52,540, forward strand.
GCGTCCGACGGCGGCGCCCTGTACGTCAACCTGTTCAGTCCGTCCCGACTGACCCGGGCGGACAAGGGAGTTACAGTCACCCAGACGACCGACTATCCCCGCGAGCAGGGCACCACGCTCACCGTCGGGGGTGGCTCCGCGAGCTTCGAGCTGCGGATACGGGTGCCGAGCTGGGCGACGGCCGGCTTTCGGGTCACCGTCAATGGGCGTGTGGCGCCGGGGAGTCCGACGCCGGGGAGCTACTTCGGGGTGTCCCGGAAGTGGCGGGCCGGGGACACCGTGCGGGTCGCCGTGCCGTTCCGGCTCCGGGTCGAGAAGGCGCTGGACGATCCGACCCTCCAGACCCTCTTCTACGGGCCGGTGAACCTGGTTGCCCGCAACTCGGCCACGGACTACCTGGAGTTGGGCCTCTACCGAAACGCCGGTCTCTCGGGTGACCTGCTGCCGTCCCTCGCCCCCGTGACCGGCAAGCCCCTCCACTACACGTTGGACGGCGTCGAGTTCGCCCCCTTCTTCGAGGGGACGGAGGATCCGACCCACGCATACTTCAGGCGGTCGGAACCGAGGGTTGTGTTCGGGAACACCGACTCCGGGGTCGCCAATCCGGCGAAGGCCGACGGCACGACGCTGTTGGACGAGATCTGGGCCGGTGCGCCGTTCGGGGGCAAGAGAGCGATTGTCGCGCGGGTGCGGTCGACGGTGGAGGCGTGGGTGGCGGGCGGGCTGCTGAGCGGGGGTGACGGGGCGAAGGTCGTCGGCACGGCGGAGAGGGCTGTGTTCGCGCCCTGAGCGCAGAAGGCTGCATTCGCGCCCTGAGCGAAGGGGGCTGGGCGCGCCCTAGGTGGAGACGATCAGGAGCCTAGGACCGACCGCGGGGCTTGCCCCGCTTGCCGCCACCCTTGGCTCCGCCTCCCTTGGCTCCGCCACTCCTGCTGCCGCCACCCGCGGCACCCCGGCCGCCCCGACCCGTCGGCTTCGAGGGCGTCGCCGGCTTGCGGCGGGCCGTGGTCGGCTCGGCTCGCTTCGTCTTCGGCTCGGGGTCGGCGGTCTTGCGGCCCCGAGAGCTGTTGGCTGTGCGGCCGCGGACGATGCCGATGAAGTCCTCGACCAGGTCGGTGGTGGCGTCCTCGGGCCAGGCGAGGGCCACGCTCGACTCAGGGGCGTCCACGACCGTGCGATAGGTGAGGTCCTTGCGGTGGTGGAGCCGGGCCAAGGATTGGGGCACGATCAGCAGCCCCACGCCCGCCGCCACCAGCTCGACCGCGTCGGCGGTGGTCACGGGGCGCTCGAAGCCGGGCTCCCCGGGCGGCTGGTCCCACTCGAAGACGTCGTCCAGGGGGTGGAAGAGGACCTCGTCGGCGAGATCGCCCACGGTCACCTCCTCCACGGCCGTGATCACGTGGTCCTTGGGGATCACGACGACCGTCGTCTCGGTGTAGAGGGGGATCGCGCTGAGGAACGTACGGTCGACCGGCAGCCGTACGAACGCCGCGTCCGCCTCACCCGCCCTCAGCAGTTCGGGCGCCTCGGCGGCCTCGACCTGGTGGAGCGTGAGGGGGACGTCGGGCAGGCGCTCGTTCCAGACCCGCACCCACTTGGCGGGGGTCACGCCCGGGACGTATGCCAACCGGAACGTGGGGGATGTCTCGGGGTCCGCGGAGCCTGTCACCCCGCCAGATTACCGTCCGTGGTCGGCGGCCTCTCACACGATCGATACCCTGGACAGCATGAAGTCGCAGCAGAGCACCCAGACCATGAAGCCCGCCACGGCGGCGAAGAAGCTGGGTGTGTACCTCGAAGCCACCCCCGCCGAGTTCCGCGAGGGCGATGTCTCGCGCGCCACGCTCGACGAGCTCCAGGCGAATCCGCCCGAGTGGCTGCGCGAGCTGCGGGCCAACGGTCCGCACCCGCGTCCGGTGGTCGCGGCGAAGCTGGGGATCTCCATCTCGGGTCTCGCCCGCGGCGGTATCACCGAGGCGCTCACCACCGAGCAGATCGAGGCCATCAAGCAGGACGGGCCCGAGTGGCTGGAGAAGGAGCGCGCCACCCAGGCCGAGGTCCGCAAGGAAGCGGCACGCCTCAAGCAGCGGGACGCGGAGCGCGAAGCCGGTTCCTGAGTCGAGGGTCTTCCGACTCAGGCTCGCTGACCGCGTTCCGGCGACGGTGAGTCGTCGGCCGGGGTCTGTGTGTACACGGAAACCAGATCTGACGGCCCATTAAGACGAAGGTCACAAAAGCGTATCGGACATATCGCGCTTCAACCTTCACACAGGGCACACAAGTTGGTTAAGTTGATTCTCAGGTCGCATGACTCCCTCCGGCGGACCCCGTCGGGTCGCGCGACCTCCGCTGAGTCCGGTGCGCCGCTGTGGCAGCCGGAGCCGGGGACCCAACCGACACATGGGGTGAATCGGCCCAACTGCCCCTCGGGGCAACGGCCGTAGGGCATGCCTTCCGGAATCGATCGCCCGAACCCGACAGCTAACTCGGTAGGCGGAGTACGGAAGGAGTACGGCTCCCATGGCGCCGGAACGAATGCCGCGCGCGGGAGGCTTCGGCCAGCCCGGCATGCGCAACTCCGCTTTGGCGACGGCGGCCCTCACCTCGGTGGCCGTGTTCTCGCAGGCCGCCGACGCCGCGCCCCAGGCCGCCGATGAAGCGCCGAGCCGCGAAGAGGTCCAGCAGCGGGTCAGCACCCTGTACGACCGGGCCGAGAGCGACACCGGAAACTTCAACGCGACCCGCGCGATGACCGCGGGCACCCGTGGCCGGGGCCCCTCGACCGGCAGCATCCCGCGCCAGACCTCGGACCCCGACCTCGACAATGTCGCCCGGCGCTGGTTCGACGCGGCACGCAACTCGGTGGGCCCGACCATTCCGGCGGTGCTGCCGGCCGACCGGATGCCCGCCCGCCCGGCCGTACCCCGGCCCGCGCGCCCGGCCGACGACCTCATCGAGCGCAAGCGTGACGTGCCCGAGCTGCCCGCGGGCCCCACCGGCCGCCCGATCGCGGAACTGCCGGCCGGCCCGGTCGCGGAGCTGACCGCGGGCCCCGCCCCGGCGCTGACGGGCCGCGCCGTGGCCGCCCTGCCCGCCGCGTCCACGCCCCGCCCCGAACTCCAGCCCGCGGTCCTGCGAGGACTGCCCCCGGCGGCCCCGGCCACACCCACCCGCCAGGTCGCGCTGCGGACGGCCAAGGAGCGCAACCAGCGCAAGCTCGCCGCGGCCCGTGAGCTGTTCGCCCGGTACACCGGCCGGCGGAGTGCCCCTGCCCTGGCGATCGAGGCCGCGCCCGCTCCGGCCGCCGCCCCGTGGTCCGACTCGGCGCAGCAGGCCCAGCGCAGGGCCGAGGAGGAGTGGCGACTGCGGCAGCCGAGCGTCCTGGACACCGGGGTACCGGCCGCCCAGACCTGGCAGCCCACCGCCTACGACACCGGCGCGATACCCGCCCAGACGTGGCAGTCCAACACCTACGACACCGGGACGATACCCGCGCAGTCCTGGCAGTCCGGCGCCCCGGACACCGGCGCGGCACCGGCCCAGAGCTGGCAGCCCAGCGTCTACGACACGGGGGCAGTGCCCTCGCAGTCCTGGCAGCCCAGCGTCCTCGACACCGGCGCGATACCCGCCCAGAACTGGCAGCCCAGCGTGCTGGACACCGGGGTACCGGCTGCCCAGGCCTGGCAGCCCACCGCCTACGACACCGGCGCCGTGCCCGCGCAGAACTGGCAGCCGAGCGTCCTCGACACCGGTATCCCCGCCGCCCCCGCCGTCGGCAGCAAGGCCGAGCGGGCGATCGCCTTCGCCCGGGCACAGATCGGCAGGCCGTGCGTCTGGGGCGCGATCGGTCCGGGCTCGTACGACGACTCGGGTCTCACCCAGACCGCCTGGAAGTCCGCGGGGGTCGCGCTGCCGCGCGCCGCGCAGGAGCAGGCGAGCGCCGGTACGGTCGTGCCCCTCGCCGAGAGCCGGCCCGGGGACCTGATCTTCTACAACGACAACTTCAGCCACGTCGGCATCTACACCGGCGACGGCATGATGGTCCACGCCCCGGGCCCCGGCACCTGCGTGCGCGAGGAATCCGTCTACTACGCCGGGGAGGCCGCGGTCCGCATCGCCGTGCGTCCCGTCTGACCTCCACCGGCACGCACAGGTCGACCGACACCTCCACTCAGCCACTCCCCCGTCCGGCTATATCGTGCAGGCATTTGCCTAAATGGTTTAGGTAAACGCATACTCGACAGCGCCGAACCCCGACGGGAGGAGTGGCTGTGGTGCGTGCGGGACTGTCCGCGGAGCGGCTGGCGCGGGCGGGTGCCGAGCTGGCCGACGAGGTCGGCTTCGAGCACGTGACCGTCTCGGCGCTCGCGCGGCGCTTCGACGTCAAGGTGGCGAGCCTGTACTCGCATGTGAAGAGCTCGCAGGACCTCAAGACCAGGATCGCGCTGCTCGCCCTGGAGGAGATGGCCGACCGGGCCGCCACGGCGCTCGCGGGGCGGGCCGGCAAGGACGCCCTGGTCGCGCTGGCGAACGTCTACCGCGACTACGCCCGCGCGCACCCCGGCCGCTACGACGCGGCCCGGCTGCGGCTGGCCCCCGAGGAGGCCGCCGCGAGCGCCGGTGTCCGGCACGCGCAGATGACGCGCGCGATCCTGCGCGGCTACGACCTGACGGAACCGGACGAGACACATGCGGTCCGCCTGCTCGGCAGCGTGTTTCACGGGTACGTGAGTCTGGAGCTGGCGGGCGGGTTCAGTCACAGCGCCCCCGACTCGCAGGAGAGCTGGACCCGCACTCTGGACGCCCTCGACTCACTGTTGCGGAACTGGCCGGCGCCCTGACCAACCACCCACCTCTAGCCTCAGGTTGAGACCATGGACACCCCCCAGCGCGACTGGACCACCACGTACATCTCCGCGGAACTGCTGCGCGGCGCCCTCGACGTCGAGCACACCGAGCACGGCGTGCTGCCGCACCGGCTGCCCGCCCGGGCCCGCGCCCAGTGCGACGACCCGCAGTTGGCCATGGTCGAGGCCCAACCCTCCGGCGTACGGCTGGTGTTCCGCACCCGCGCGACCGCCGTCGAGTTGGACACGCTGCCCACCAAGCGCGTCTACGTCGGCGCCCCGCCCCGCCCGGACGGCGTGTACGACCTGCTCGTCGACGGCCGGCCGGCCGGTCAGGGCACTGTGCCCGGTGGCAACGCCCTGACCATCGACATGGCGAAGGGGACCGCCGAGGTCCGGCAGGGGGCGATCGGCACGCTCCGTTTCGACGGTCTGTCCGGTGACTCGAAGGTGGTCGAGATCTGGCTCCCGCACGACGAGGCCACGGAACTCGTGGCGCTGCGCACCGACGCGCCCGTCGAGCCCGCGCCGGACCCGGGGCGTCCGGTGTGGCTGCACCACGGGAGTTCGATCAGTCACGGCTCCTTCGCAGCCAGTCCCACCACGACCTGGCCGGCGCTCGCCGCCTCCCTAGGTGGCGTGGAGCTGATCAATCTGGGGCTCGGCGGCAGCGCCCTGCTGGATCCGTTCACCGCGAGGGCCCTGCGCGACACCCCGGCCGACCTCATCAGCGTCAAGATCGGCATCAACCTGGTGAACACCGACGTGATGCGGCTGCGGGCCTTCACGCCCGCCGTGCACGGCTTCCTCGACACCGTGCGCGAGGGCCATCCGACCACTCCGCTGCTGGTCGTCTCCCCCGTCCTGTGCCCCATCCACGAGGACACTCCCGGTCCCAGCGCGGCGGACTTCGGCGCGCTGGCCGACGGGCAGTTGCGGTTCAAGGCGATGGGGGATCCGGCCGAAGTGGCCGAGGGGAAGCTGACGTTGAACGTCATCCGCGACGAGCTGGCGCGGATCGTGGAGCGGCGCCGGCCCGAGGACCCGAACCTGCACTACCTCGACGGACGTGAGCTGTACGGCGAGGACGACTTCGCCGAACTGCCGCTGCCCGACGACCTCCACCCGGACGCCGCCACGCACCGCCTCATGGGCAAGCGCTTCGCGGGACTGGCCTTCGCGACGGAGGGCGTCTTCGGCACCGGGTCCTGAGCCGCGCCGCCGGTGAGGATGTGAGAATCGTGCGGGCCGCCACTCCCCCCTAACCGCGGGCCGCACGACGACGAAAATATAGGGGAAAGAACAGAAGTGCCGAGTGTAGGGAAAAAGGGGTAGTGTGTGGGTGGAG
>NZ_JBSFLV010000058.1:0-58550 GCF_053599215.1 Streptomyces sp. NPDC001002
CCGCGTTCCACGATCGTGCCGTGCTGGAGCACGACGATCTCGTCGCTGTCGCGCACGGTGCTGAGCCGGTGGGCACCGGCCGCGACCCACGCCGCTGTGGATTCGCTCATTTTCTCCTCCAACATTGAAGCGCCTGAGACACCTTTCGACCACGCAGTCTATTACCTTGGGAAAGATTCGTTGACCGTTCGGTCCAATCTCAATAGCATGCTGTTGGCTGTCAACGGGGACCGTCGCACGAGGAGGCAACACCGTGACCAAGCGTTGGAAGCAGCGTCCGCCCGGCTCCACCTGGGGCGACTTCGGCGAGGACGACGAGCTGGGGCGTATCAATCTGCTGACCCCCGAGAAGGTGCTCCAGGGAGTGCGCGAGGTCGAGCACGGCATCGCCTTCGGCCTGAGCCTGCCGCTCGACTATCCGGGCGGAAGTTGGTTGAACCAGCGCCGGTATCCGCCGATCCTGCGGCCCACCGAGGACCTGGAACACAAGCAGGACGTCTTCTACAACATCAAGGCGCGGGAGCACTTCTCGCCGCACCTCACGGACGTCTGGTCCGACGACGTGGTGACCCTGTGGCTCCAGTACTCGACGCAGTGGGACGCGCTCGCCCATCAGGGCCAGGAGTTCGACGCCGACGGTGACGGCATCGCCGAGGCCGTCTACTACAACGGGTACCGCGCCGACACCGACATCGTCGGACCGCGGGAGGACGCCAAGGGCGACGGCAGCGGCAGCCTCGGCTTCGCGCGCCACCTCGGCCTGGAGCACATGGCGGAGCACGGGGTCCAGGGCCGGGGCGTCCTGATCGACCTCGCCCACCACCTGGGCAGCACCTGGCAGCCGGTCGACCTCAAGACCCTGCGGGAGATCATGGCGGCGGACAACATCGTCGTCGAGCCCGGTGACATGCTCCTCCTGCACACCGGCTTCGACACCGCGGTGATGGCCTGGGGCAAGAACCCGGACCCCGTGGGCATCCACACCACGGCCTCCTACCTCGACGCGTACGACCCGGCGCTGCTGGAGTGGATCGCCGAGTCGCAGATCTCGGCGCTGATCGCGGACAACTACGCCGTCGAGGGCGTGGGCGTCGGCCCCGAGGACAACACCCCGCACTCGCTGCTCCCGATCCACAACCTCTGCCTCTTCAAACTCGGCGTCCCGCTGGGCGAGTTGTGGTACCTGGAGAAGCTGGCGGCCTGGCTGCGCGAGCACGACCGCAGCCGCTTCCTGCTCACCGCTCCCCCGCTCAACCTGCCCGGAACGCAGGGCAGCCCGCTGACACCGGTCGCGACCGTCTGACAGCCGCTACGACGGGAAGGGCCCCCAGAATCTCTGGGGGCCCTTCCCGTCGTGGAACCGCTCGTCCCTGAACCGCTCATCCCTGTTCAGACCGCGGCGATCCTGCGCAGTGTGTCCGCGATCGTGTCCCGTGAGGGCAGCCAGACGCGCTCCAGCGAGGGGGCGTACGGGGCCGGGACGGACGGTGGGGCCACCCGCGTGACCGGGGCGTCGAGGTGCCAGAAGCCCTCGTCGACGGCGAGGGCGGACAGCTCCGCGCCGACGCCGAAGTCACGTACCGCCTCGTGCGCGATGACCAGGCGGTTGGTCTTGGCGAGGGAGGCGAGGACGGTCTCGCGGTCCAGCGGGGTGATGGTGCGCAGGTCGATCACTTCGACGCTGATGCCCTCGCCGGCGAGCAACTCCGCGGCGGCCAGGCCGTCTTGAACCATCCGCGACCAGGAGACCAGGGTGATGTCGGCGCCCTCGCGGATCACCTTCGCCTTGCCCAGGGGGATCAGGTGGTCGGCCGCCGGCTTGGGGCCCTTGAGTCCGTACTGGAGTCGGTTCTCGACGAAGACGACCGGGTTCGGGTCCTGGATGGCGGCGCGCAACAGGCCATAGGTGTCAGCGGGGTTGGACGGCATCACCACCGTCAGGCCGGGGATGTGGGCGAGCAGCGCCTCAAGACTCTGGGAGTGCTGGCTGCCGGAGGAGCGGCCCGCGCCGAACTGGGTGCGCACGACGAGGGGCAGCGAGGCCCGGCCGCCGGTCATGAAGCGGAGCTTGGCGGCCTGGTTGAGCAGCATGTCGAGGCAGACGCCGATGAAGTCCATGTACATGATCTCGACGACCGGCTTCATGCCGGCCATGGCCGCCCCGACCGCCGTACCGAGGATCGCGCTCTCGCTGATCGGGGTGTCGCGGACCCGGCCGGGGAAGGCCTGGGCGAGGCCGCGGGTGAGGCCGAAGACGTTGCCGCCCGCGCCGACGTCGATGCCGGCCACGAAGACGGTCGGGTCCGCCGTCAACTCGTGCTCCAGGGCGAGGCGTACGGCGTCCATGGTGCGGAAGACCTCCCCGTCGGCCGGGGCGGGTTCGGGCACGGTCGGGCGCGGTGCGGAGACGAAGTCGTACAGCGTCTCCGGGGCGGGTTCGGGCAGCCCGCGCGCCCATTCGACGGCCGCCTCGATCTCCTTGTCGATCTCTTCGTCGACGGCGTCCGCGAGGGCGGTGGGCACGCCCGCGTCCGCGAGGTGGCGGCGGGCGACGAGGAGGGGGTCGCGTTCCTTGGCTGCGGCGACCTCCTCGGAGGTGCGGTAGCGCTCGGGGTCGCCCTCGTAGTGGCCGTGCCAGCGGTAGGTCTCCGCCTCCAGCAGGACGGGACCGCCGCCCGCGCGCAGGCGTGCCACCACGTCCGCCATCGTCCCGGCGACGGCGAGGACGTCGTTGCCGTCGACGTGCGCGTAGCCGATGCCGTAGCCGGCGGCGCGGGCGGAGAGCGGGGCGCGGTGCTGCGCGGAGGCGGGCGAGAACTCGGAGTAGTGGTTGTTCTCGCAGAGGAAGACGACGGGCAGGTCCCATACGGCGGCCAGGTTCACGGCCTCGTGGAACATGCCCTGCGCGACCGCGCCGTCCCCGAAGAACGCGACGACGACGTCACCGGCGTCGCGCAGCTTGGCGGCGGTGGCCACGCCCGTGGCGATGGGCAGGCCCGCGCCGACGATGCCGTTGGCGCCGTAGATGCCGAGGCCGGGGTCGGCGATGTGCATGGAGCCGCCGCGGCCGTGACAGGTGCCGGCCTCCTTGCCCATCAGCTCGGCCATCATCGGCGCCGGGTCCAGGCCCTTGGCCAGGACGTGGCCGTGGCCGCGGTGGGTGGAGGTGATGCCGTCGCGTTCGCCGAGGGGCCAGCAGGCGCCGACGGCGGTGGCCTCCTGGCCGATCGACAGATGCAGGAAGCCGGGGATCTCCGTCGCCTTGTACAGCTCGGACGCCCGCTCCTCGAAACGGCGGATCCGGCGCATCCGCCGGTACATTTCCAGGAGTTGGTCCGCGTGGGCGGATCGGGTCCCGACGCCCGCGTCGGTGGACTGCGGTGCCTGAGTCATGCGCGTCCTCGCAATGTTCGCGCAGGGGGCGCGCCCCCGCGCCGTCCGGCTCGCCTTTTAATGTACCGTCTGGTCTAGCAAACAGAAGTGACGACGTCCCGGGGTCCGCTGTCCCCCCTTGGCGCCCCCGCGGCGCCCGGTGCGGATCCTGGGGTGGGTCGGTTCGACACGTCGTCCCGACAGGGGAGAGATGCGATGCCACGACCGCCGGGTCATGGACCGGACTTCGAGGTCCGCCGCCAGAAGATCATCGACACGGCCGCCGAGCTGTTCGCCCGCCAGGGCTACGCGGCGACGTCCGTCAACGATCTCGGCCGTGCGGTGGGGCTCGCCAAGGGCGCGCTGTACTACTACATCGGGTCCAAGGAGAACCTGCTGATCGAGATCCAGGGGCGGGTGATGAGCCCGCTGCTGTCCCGCACCCGCCAGATCGCGGGCCTCGACACGGACCCGCTGCTGCGGCTGCGGCTGCTGTCCGAGTCGCTGCTGACGATCATCTTCCACCGGCTCGACCACATCTGGGTCTACGAGCACGACTACCGCAGTCTGACCGGCCCGGAGCTGCAGACACTGCTGGGCCAGCGCTCGGAGTTCGAGCACCTGATCACCGGTCTGCTGACGGAGGCCGGGGAACAGGGCAGCCTCCGGGTGCCCGAACCGCGCCTGGCGACCCTGCAGTTCCTCAACCTGCACAACCACACCTACCAGTGGGTGAAGCCGGAGGGCCGGTGGGATCCGGCGTATCTGTCCCGGGAGTACTGCGCGACCCTGTTCCGCGGTTTCGGCGCGGTCGACTCCGCCCTGGCCAAGACCGAGGAGCGGGCGACGGCGTTCAAGCGCGACCGCGCGGAGCTGCCGCTGGACCCCGAGGCGGTCTGGGAGCCGGCCGCGGTCGGGAGCTGACAACGCGCGGCGCCCTGACACGGTCCGGCCCTGCGCTGACATGGTCCCGCGGCGCGCTCCGGCGCCCCGCGGGACACGGCCGTACGTCATGGCCGGCTCACGCCTGCCTCAGCAGGGCCCGCGCGATGACGTTGCGCTGGATCTCGTTGGTGCCCTCGCCGATCTCCAGGATCTTGGCGTCGGCGTAGAAGCGGGAGATCTCCGACTCGCGCATGTAGCCGTAGCCGCCGTGGATCTGGACGGCCTGGGAGGCGGCGCGGTTGGCGACCTCGGAGGCGTACACCTTGGCCATGGCGGCCTCCGTGCTGTACGGGCGGCCTCGGTCGGCGAGCCAGGCGGCGCGGTAGACCATCCAGCGGGCCGCCTCCACCTCGGTGCCGATGTCGGCGATCTTGTGCGCGACGGCCTGGAAGGCGGAGAGCGGGCGGCCGAACTGGTGCCGTTCCGCCGCGTGTTTGACCGCGAGGGACAGTGCCGCCTTGGCGAGTGAGAGGCTCAACGCGGCCACGCTGATACGGCCCTTGTCGAGCACCGACAGGAACTGGCGCAGCCCGTTGCCCTCTTCGCCGATCAGGTGGTCGTCGGGTATCCAGCAGTCGTCGAAGACCAGTTCCCGGGTGTCCATGGCGTGCCAGCCGAGCTTCTTCAGTTTGGGTCCGCACCTGTAGCCGGGGGTGCCGGTCTCGACGTAGAAGGTCGCGAACCGCTTGCGTCCCTCCTCGTCCCGGCCGGTGACGGCGAGCAGGGTGACGCCCTGGCTGATGTCGGTGCCGGCGTTGGTGATGAACATCTTCGTGCCGTTGAGCACCCAACCCCCGTCCGCCCGGCGGGCGGTGGTGGCGATGCCGGCCGCGTCGGAACCGGCGTCCGGCTCGGTCAGACCGAAGGCGCCGATCGCCTCGCCCCGGGCCAGCGGCGCCAGCCAGCGTTGCTTCTGTGCCTCGGTGCCATACGCGAGGAGGGGCAGGGTGGCGATGGTCGAGTGGGCGTTCCAGGAGGAGGCCACCGACTGGTCGGCGGCGCCGAGTTCCTCCATCACGGCCACGTAGGAGACGGTGTCGGAGCCCGCGCCGTCGTACTCCTCGGGCACGAGCATGCCCATCAGGCCGAGTTCGCCGAGCTTGGTGAAGACGTGGGTGGGGAAGTGCTCGTTCTCGGACCAGCCGGCCGCGTGCGGGGTGATCTCCTTGGCCGCGAACTCACGCACCATGTCCCGCAGGTCACAGGTCTCCTCCGGCAGGTCGAAATCCATGTCACAGTCCCTTCGGGGTCAGCAGAACCTTGAGATGGCGGGCCCGGTCGGCGGCCAACTCCGCGAACAGTCCGGCTCCTTCGGAGAGCGGGAGGCGTCCGGTGACCAGGGGCGCGGCGTCCAGGCGCCCGGTGCTCATGAGGTCGATCACGCGCGGGATGTCGTGGTGGTAGCCGAGCGTGCCGAGGACGGTGCGTTCGTAGAAGACGAGCTGCCCCATGTCGAACTCGACCTTGCCGTGGCCGACGCCCGCGAGCACGACCCGGCCGCCGCGCCGGACGGTCGAGACGGCCTGCGCGGCCAGGGCCGGCACACCGGTCGCGTCGATGACGACGTCCGGCCCGATGCGGCCGGTGCGCACGAAGACCTCACGGCGTACGTCGCTCTCGCGCGGGTCGAACGCCTCGGTGACGCCCAGGTCGAGGAGCCGTTCCCGGCGTTCCTTGAGCGGTTCGCTGACGTAGAGCCCGGCGGCGCCCGCCAGGCGGGCCGCGAGGACGACCGCGAAGCCGATGGGGCCGCCGCCGACCACCAGGACGTTGTCGCCGGGCCGGACTTGGCCGCGGGTGACGGCGTGCAGACCGACGGCGAGGGGTTCGGCGACGGCCGCCATCTCGTCGCTGACGTTGTCGGGCAGGCGGGTCAGTCCGGCGAGGGGAACGGTGACGCGGTCCGCGAAGGCGCCGGGCGAGGCGAGGCCGACCGAGCCGCTCTTCGGGCAGATGTGGTACTCGCCGCGCACGCACCAGTAGCAGGCCCCGCAGCGCCACACGGGGTCCGCGGTCACCCGGTCGCCGACCGCGATGCCCGGCACCTCCGCGCCCAACTCCAGGACGGTGCCGCTGAGTTCATGGCCGAGGGCGAGCGGCGGGCGGGCTCCGGTGAGGGGGTGCGGATCGGCGCGGATCATGTGCGGGCCTTCGAGGTACTCGTGCAGGTCGGTGCCGCACACTCCGCACCAGGCCACCTCCACGACCGCCTCGTGCGGCCGCGGCGCGGGCGGGTCGGGCAGTTCCTCCAGCCGCAGATCACGCGCGCCGTGCCAGCGCAACGCCTTCATCGTCTCCACCCTTCTCGTGTCGTACGGCTCCCGTGCCGCACGGCTGCTGAGCAACCGGGCCGGCTTCCAAGACCGGCCGGGCCGACCTCCGAGTCCGACCGCGCCGACTGCCAAGACCGGCCGGCCGACCTCCGAGTCCGACCGCGCCGACTTCCAGGTCCGGCCGGGACAACTTCCGCATCGGCCCTAGCCCTTGCTGTCCTCGCCGGTGAACCGCGCCTTCCCCGGGCCGTATTCGAGGAACGAGCGGATGCCGTGGCTGGCGTCCGCGGTGCCGAACACCCCGGTGAACAGGGCCCGTTCGAGCGCGAGCCCGGCGGACAGTCCCGCGTCGGCGCCATGGTCGACCGCTTCCTTGATGGCCTCCAGCGCGGCCGGCGGCCCCTCGGCGAGCCGACGGGCGTAGCCGAGCGCGGTGTCGAGGACCGCGGCCGGTGGGACCACCTCGTCGACGAGCCCGAGCCGCAGCGCCTCCTCGGCGCCGACCCGGCGGCCGGTCATCAACAGGTTCTTCGCGCGGGCCGGGCCGATCAGCCGGACCAGGCGCTGGGTGCCGCCCGAGCCGGGCATGATGCCGAGCTGCACCTCGGGCTGCCCGAGCACCGCGTCCTCGGCGGCCACCCGGTAGTCGGCGGCGAGCGCCAACTCCAGGCCGCCGCCGAGCGCGTACCCGGTGATCGCCGCGACGACCGGCATGGGGAGCCGGGCGATCTCGTCGAAGGTCCGCTGCAACGCCCGGTTCCAGCCCCGCACTTCCTCGGCGCTCATCGCGGCCAGCGCCTTGATGTCCGCACCGGCCGCGAACAGCCGCTCCCCGCCGTACAGCACCACGGCGCGCACACCACGAGCGTCCGCCAATTCCCGGGCGCACGAGGCGAGTTCGGCGCGCAGTTCGTCGTCGAACGCGTTCATGGGCGGGTGGTCGAGGCGGACCGTGGTGACGGGTCCGTCGGGGTCGAGGCGGATGCGTGACACGAGGTCCCTCCTCGTCTCGGGCGGGTCTGCCGAAGTGCGGCGTCCCGTCCTGGGCCGGTCCGCTGAAGAGCGGCATCGCCCGTGGTCGGACGGCTTGTCGCTCGGCACGGGTCGTCGTAGAGTGCCGACAGGTTTTATAGACCAAGAGGTACACTAAATCTTGGGAGCGAGCAACCGACCGGTCGGGACATTCCCGGCCACCGAGCCGAGAGAGTTGCCTTGCACAATTTCGCGAGCATCCTCGATTACCACCTGTCCCAGCGCCCTGACGCCGTGGTGATCACCCAGGGAAAGCGGCGCCTGACCGTGCGGGAGCTGCACGCACGGGTGAACCGACTGGCCGCCGGGCTGGCCGAGTCGGGGGTCGGGCGCGGTGACGTCGTGGGGCTGCTGCTCTACAACCAGCCCGAATTCCTGGAACTCCTGTACGCGGCGGGACGGCTCGGCGCGGTATTCCTCCCGCTGAACTACCGCCTGTCCGAAGAGGAATGGCAGTACATCTTGGGCCATGCCGAGGCCAAGGTCCTGGTGACCGAGCCGGAGTTCGCGCGCGCGGCCGACCGGATCGCGGCGCACCTGCCGGGTCTCGTACACCGGATCCAGGTCGGCGGGCAGCCGGTCGCCGAGCCGTGGACCGGATACGAGGAGCTGCTCGCCCGGCACCCCGGCGCCCACGTCGAGCCCGTCGAGGCCGGCCCCGACGACCTCCAGCGCCTGATGTACACCTCCGGCACCACGGCCCGCCCCAAGGGCGTGTGCATCACCCACGGCAACGTGCAGGCCAAGAACCTCGCCCACATCGTCCACTTCGGCCTGACCTCGGCGGACACGACTCTGGTGTGCGGGCCGCTCTACCACGTGGGCGGGCTCGACATGCCCGCCCTCGGGGTCCTGTACACGGGCGGAAGCGTCGTGCTGCAACGGAAGTTCGACCCGGTGGGCGTCCTGGACGCCATCCAGGAACACGGCGTCACCAACGTGTGGCTGGCGCCCGCGATGGTCAACGCGGTCCTGGAGGTCCCGGACCGCGACGGCTACGACACCGGTTCCGTGCGCTTCGTCCTGGGCGGCGGGGAGAAGACGCCCGAGCCGGTGCTGCGCCGGATCATGACCGCGTTCCCCAACGCCTGGTTCGCCGACGCCTACGGGCTGACCGAGACGGTGTCGGGCGACACCTTCCTCGACCGCGCGCACGCGCTGACCAAGCTGGGCTCGGTCGGCCGCCCTGTGCCGCACACGCGCGTGCGGATCGTCGACGACACCGGCAAGGAGGTCCCGGCGGGCGAGTTGGGCGAGATCACCCTGCGCGGACCCAAGGTCTTCGCCGGGTACTGGCGCGACGAGAAGGCCACGGCCGCCGCCCTCAAGGACGGCTGGTTCCACACCGGGGACATCGGACACGTCGACGAGGACGGTTTCGTCTACATCGACGACCGCAAGAAGGACATGATCGTCTCCGGCGGCGAGAACATCGCGACCCCGGAGGTCGAGCGGGTCCTGTACGAGCATCCCGCGGTACTGGAGGCCGCGGTGGTCGGCCTCACCCATCCCCGGTGGGGCGAAGTGCCGCGCGCCTTCGTGGTGTTGCGACCTCGGGCGGACGCCGGGGCGGAGGAACTGCGGGAGTTCTGCCAGGGCCGTCTGGCCAAGTTCAAGGTGCCCGCCCGCTTCGACTTCGTCGCCGAACTGCCTCGTACGCCGTCGGGCAAGGTCCTCAAGCGGACCCTGCGCGACCTGCCCACGGAGGACCGGTCTTGAACGATGTGAACGGCCAACTGCGCCTGGACCGCAAGACGGTGTGGGTGACGGGGGCGGGGAAGGGACTCGGGCGGGCGATCGCCGTCGCCGTCTCGCAGGCGGGGGCGGCCGTGGCGGTGACCGCCCGGACCGGCACCGACCTGGAACGGCTGGAGTCCGAACTCGCCCCGCACGGCGGCAAGGTGCTCGTCCTGCCCGGGTCGGTGGCGGACTCGGCCGGCGTGCGGGACATGGTCGAGCGGATCACGCGGTGGACGGGCGGCCTGGACGCGGTCGTCAACTGTGCCGGGATCAGCCCGCACTTCACGCGCAGCGAGCGGGTCACCGACGAGGACTGGCGACAGGTGATCGACGTCAACCTGCAAGGCACCTTCTACTGTTGCCGCGAGGCGGGCAAGGTGATGCTGGAGCAGCGTTCGGGCTCGATCGTCAACGTCTCGTCCGTGCACGCCCGCACCGGCTTCG
Source organism: Streptomyces sp. NPDC001002 (assembly GCF_053599215.1). Lineage (NCBI taxonomy): Bacteria > Bacillati > Actinomycetota > Actinomycetes > Kitasatosporales > Streptomycetaceae > Streptomyces > Streptomyces sp. NPDC001002. The sequence continues at coordinate 9,807 of NZ_JBSFLV010000058.1, forward strand.
AGCGAATCGCCGCCTACGCCGCGAGCAAGGGCGGGGTCGAGGCCCTCACGCGAGCGCTGGCCGTGGAGTGGGCCGATCGCGGGGTACGGGTCAACTCCCTCGCCCCCGGCTATTTCCAGACCGACCTCAGCTCCGGGCTGCTGGACAGCCGCTGGGGCGAGCGGATCGTGAGTAACACGCCCCTGGGTCGCGTGGGCGACGCCGAGGAGCTGGGCGGGGCCGCGGTGTTCCTCGTCTCGGACGCGTCCCGCTTCGTCACGGGCACCACGCTCACGGTGGACGGCGGCTGGACGGCCTGCTGAGGGGCGTGACGCCCACTGCTGGAGCGTGACGCCTGCTGAGGGGGCGTGGGCGCCCGGCGCAGGGAGCACGGCGGGGCACGGCGAAACGGGTTCGAGCGATTCGCTCTGCACGACTCATTGATTGTACCGACCGTTAGGTCTACGTTACGAGCCACTCCCCCACACACCATCCCCGCACCCCCATCCCCACGCCCTCCCCGCACCCTCCGACGCACCACGGAAGGCCCCCGGATGTCCGAGACCCGCACCGCTCCCCCGCAGGCCCCCGAGCCCACCCGTTCCTCGACACGCAACGCGCTCGTCGTCGTCGCGCTCGTCTGGACCGTCCAACTGGTCGCGCTCATGGCCGCGTTGTCCGGCATCGCGCAGGCCGATGTCGCGATCCACTTCCGGACCACCGACATCGCGTGGTTCACCCTGATGACCCTGCTGACCGGCACCTTCTTCCTGCCGTTCGCGGTCAAGGCCGCGGCCCTCTTCGGCAAGAAGCGCGTCCTGCTCGTCGCCACCGGGCTCGGCTTCGTCGGCGACCTGGTCGCCGCCCTCGCCACCGACTACCGCACCCTGCTGATCGGGCGCGGCATCGCGGGCGTCTACGCCGCCACCGCCCCGCTGGCCTACGCGATCACCCGCGACGTCTTCCCGCGCCGCTGGGTCGGACTCGCCAGCGGCATCCTCGCCGGTGGCATCGGCCTCGTCGCCTTCGGCGGACCGTTCCTGTCCGGCTGGCTCCTGGACGACTACGGCTTCCGCGGAGTGCTGTGGTTCATGGCCATCAGCACTGCGGCGAGCTTCCTCCTGGTGGCCGCCTTCGTGCCCGAGAGCCCGATCCGCGCGGTGGGTGGCCGGATGGACTGGGCCGGCGGAATCCTCCTCGGCGGCGGGGTCACGGCACTCGTGTACGCCGTCGGCCAGGGCTCGCACTGGGGCTGGGACAGCGGCAAGTTCGCCGGCTACGTCATCGGCGCGGTGCTCACGCTGGTCGCCTTCGTCCTGGTCGAGCGCCGGGTGGCCGAGCCCCTGTTCCCGCTGTCCATGACCCGGCGCCGGCCGGTGTGGACCGTCCTGCTGGCCACGTCCATCGCGGCGGGCTCGCTCAGCGCCGTCGGCGTGGTGATCCAGCTGCTGATCCTCATGCCGAACATCCCCAGCGTCTCCGAAGGCCTGGGCTGGTCCGGGACCCACAACGCCATCGTCACCAGCCCGATCAGCGCCATGATCATCGTGGCGGCCGTCGGCACCGGTGTGCTCGCCCGCCGGGTGGACGCGCGGATCATCCTGGGCGCCGGCTCCGCGCTCACGGTCCTCGGCTACGGCATCGGCACCCAACTGCACCACAACGCCGCGCAGATCATCGAGATGGGTCTGATCGCGGGCCTGGGCACCGGCATGGTCATGGCCATCGTGCCCATCATGATCATCGAGGTGGTGACCCCCGAGGAACAGGCCCTCGCCAACGGCGTGCAGACCCTCGGCCAGGGCGTCGCCCAGATCGTCGTCTCCCAGTTGGCCTTCGTCGTCATGGCCCAGAACGGCGCGGTCCTCAAGGGCACCCAGTTCTACCTGGACGCCGGCTTCACCAACGGCCTCTGGCTGGTGGTCGGTTGCTGCGCCCTCGGCGCGGTGCTCGTCACCCTGATCCCGAAGAGCAAGCGGCTCGACGAGGTGGCGGCAGGACAGGCCGCCTGATCTGAATGCCGGTGGACATCGTGATGGCGGCAGCCACCGTGATGCCGGAGGACAGTGAGCCCGCCCCGTGGCCGGTGGCTTTTCTGATCGATATCGATCAGAAAGATGTACTGGACCATCGATATGGGCGGGCTCACGATGATCGCGTGTCCAAGATTCCTTTCGCCACCGGCAACCCGACCCCGCCGCGCCACCTGCCGTGGTTCGTACGACCCGACGCCAGGACCTGGACCTGTGCGCCGCCTCCGGCCGAGGTGCAGACCTTCCACGCCGAGCAACCGGGTTACGCACCGACCGCACTGACCGAACTCCCGTCCCTGGCAAGGGAACTCGGGGTCGGCCGGCTGTTCGTCAAGGACGAGTCCGCGCGGCTGGGGCTGCCCGCGTTCAAGGCGCTGGGCGCGTCCTGGGCGGTGCACCGGGTGCTGGCGGAGCGGGCGAACGGCGGCAGCGGGGCGAACGGCGGCAGCAGCGGGACCGGTGGTCAGGTGCGGCTGGTCACCGCCACCGACGGGAACCACGGCCGGGCCGTGGCCCGGATGGCGCGGCTGTTCGGGCAGCGTTCCCATGTCTTCGTCCCGCGGGGCGTCCACCCGGCCGCCGTGACCGCCATCGAGGACGAAGGCGCACAGGTCACACTCGTGCCGGGCGCGTACGACGAAGCCGTGCGCCGGGCGGCCGACGCGGCGGCGAGCGCGCGGGACGCCGTGCTCGTGCAGGACACCGCCTGGCCCGGATACGAGCGGATTCCCGGCTGGATCGTGGAGGGCTACTCGACCCTGTTCGCGGAGATTGACGCGCAGTTGGGCATCGGGGCGCCCGATCTGGTGGCGGTCCCGGTGGGCGTGGGCTCGCTCGCGCAGGCCGCCGTCACCCACTACCGCAGCCGCGCGGCCGGGCCCGCGCCGACCGCCCTGCTGTCCGTGGAGCCCGACACCGCGGCCTGTGTTCTGGCCAGCCTCGGCCGCCGTGCGCCGGTCAGCGTGCCGACCGGCGCCACCACCATGGCCGGCCTGAACTGCGGCACCGTCTCCAGCCTGGCCTGGCCGTTTCTACGTGACGGTCTGGACGCGGCCGTCGTGGTCACGGACGCCGACAGTGCCGAGGCCGCACGCGATCTCGCCGCCGTCGGTGTCGCCGCCGGGCCCTGCGGCGCGGCCTCGCTGGCAGGTGCACGCGCCGCCCTGACCGGCGAGGGCGCCGCCGAACGCCGTACCGCCCTGGCCGTCGGACCCACCTCGACGGTCGTCCTGCTCAGCACCGAGGGCCCGGCCGCCAACCCCCACTCCGAGAACGCGCGGCCCTGACCGCCTCCGACACCCGCACCGCTGTCCGCCCAACCCCGGCCGCCGGGACGCCCGTTGGTGCCGCCGACCGTCGCCCCTTTGTCACCTCAGGACGAACCTCCGTCGCCCAGGACTCAACTCCCGCAAACAGAACGGCCATCACCCAGGACCGCTCCCGAATCGCTGCCATATTCGAGAACCCCTTCGGAGGTGGCTGTGACGCGAGAGGCGACAACATCCCGGGCGACAGCGGCACATACGGCGGACCGCACCGCCGAGCGCATCACGGACTTGGAACACCGCCGGGCGCAGGCCCTGACTCCGGCCACGCCGAGAAGACGCGGGGCCTTCGGTGCGCGGGAGCGGATCGAACGGCTGCTGGACGTGGACTCGTTCGCGGAGACGGGTCTGTTCGTGCGGGCCAGATCCACGGGGGACGGCGCCCACCGCCCCTACGGTGACGGGGTCGTCACCGGGTACGGCACGGTCGACGGGCGACCCGTCTGCGTGTTCGCCCAGGACTCCACGGTCTTCGGCGGCAGCATGGGCGAGGCGTTCGGCGAGAAGACCGTGGCCCTGATGGACCTCGCCCTCAAGACCGGCTGCCCCGTCATCGGCCTCAACGACTCCGGCGGCGCCCGCATCCAGGAGGGCGTCGCATCGCTCGCCCTCTACGCCGAGTTGGTGCGCCGCAATGTGAAGGCGTCCGGGGTGATCCCGCAGATCTCGGTCATCCTCGGGCCGTGCGCGGGCGGTGCCGCCTACTCCCCCGCCATCACCGACTTCACGGTCATGGTGGACGGCGCCTCGCACATGTTCGTCACCGGTCCCGACGTCATCGAGGCGGTCACCGGCGAGCACACCACCGCCGAGGACCTGGGCGGCGCCCGCACCAGCAACTCCGTGAACGGCAACGCCCACTTCCTCGCCGCCGACGAGGAAGAAGCCCTCGACACCGTACGCGACCTGCTGTCGTACCTGCCCGCCAACAACCTGGACCGACCCCCGCAGTACGCTCCCGGGTCGACGCCCGCCGCAGACGGGCTGGACGAGGTCGTGCCGGACCGGACCGGTCAGGCCTACGACATGCGGGACATCCTCCAGGCGGTCGTCGACGACGGTGAACTCCTCTACGTGCAGGAGTTGTTCGCGCCGAACATCATCTGTGCCCTGGCCCGCGTCGAGGGCAGCAGTGTCGGTGTCGTCGCCAATCAGCCGCTGCACTCGGCCGGTGTCCTCGACATCGACGCGTCCGAGAAGGCGGCACGTTTCGTACGGTTCTGCGACGCGTTCGGCATTCCGCTGCTGACCTTCGCCGACGTCCCCGGCTACCTCTCCGGCGTCCGCCAAGAGCGGGCCGGCATCATCCGGCGCGGCGCCAAACTGCTGTACGCGTACGCCGAGGCGACCGTCCCCAAGGTCACCGTGGTGGTGCGCAAGGCGTACGGCGGCGGGTACGCGGTGATGGGCTCCAAGCACCTCGGCGCCGACGTCAATCTCGCCTGGCCCACGGCCCGTATCGCCGTCATGGGCGCGGAGGGCGCCGTCGGCGTGCTGCACCGGCGCGAACTCGCCGCCGCGGCCGACCCGGAGGCGCTGCGAGCCCGCCTCATCGCCACGTACGAGTCCACCCACGGGACCCCGTACCTCGCCGCTGAACGCGGGTACGTCGATGCAGTGATCGCCCCGCGCGACACCCGCGCCCACCTCTGCCGCGCCCTGCGCACACTGCGCGGCAAGCGCGCCCCGATGCCGGAGCGCCGGCACGGCAACATCCCGCTCTGACCGCCCTGTTCACCCTTGCTCACCCCTGTTCGGTCCAACCGCTCTGAGCCGCCCGAATCGCCGGCCGACACCGCGATGTGAGGAGCAACGCCCGATGGACAGCCGCCGCCCCCCGCTCGCGCCCGCGTACCGGACCCTGCCCGACTACGTGCGGCACTGGGCCGAAACCACCCCCGACCGCCGGGCGTTCACCTTCGTCGATCACCCCACGCCGAACTCGCGCGGAGTGCACCGCACCCTCACCTGGCAGCGACTGGACGTGCGCGTACGGACGTTGGCCGCGCGGCTCGCCGAGCAGGCCGAACCCGGGGCGCGGGTCGCCTTGTTGTGTCCGCAGGGTACGGACTACATCACCGCCTTCCTGGCCGCGCTCACCGCGGGGATGGTCGCCGTACCGCTGTACCCGCCCGGTCTGCCGGGGCACGGGGACCGGCTCGTCGGGGTGTTGGCCGATGCCCGTCCCGCGGTCGTGGTGACGACCGGTCGCGTTCTGGAGGAGGTGGCGGACTTCTGCGAGCGCGCCCGGGTGTCGGTCCTCTCGGCGGACCAGGTGCCCGATGCCGCCGCCAGGGACTGGCAGGCGCCGGTGCTCGACCCCGGCGCGACCGCGTATCTCCAGTACACCTCCGGATCCACCCGCGCTCCGGCGGGAGTCGAGATCACCCACACCAACGTCGTCGCCAACGCCCGCCAGGCGCTGGGCGCCTACCGCGCCGACGCGCACCCGGTGACCTGCGTGGGCTGGCTGCCGCTCTACCACGACATGGGGCTCGTGCTGAGCGTCGCGGCCCCGGTCGTACGGGGGCTGCTGTCGGTGCTCATGGACCCGGCCGCGTTCCTGCACGAACCGGCGCGCTGGCTGCGGCTGTTGGCCGCGCATCCGCGTGCGCTGAGCGCAGCGCCCAACTTCGCCTACGACTACTGCACTTCGACCGTCACCGAAGCGCAGAAGGCGGAGCTGCGGCTGGACGGGGTCGTCGCGTTGATCAACGGCAGCGAGCCGGTGCGGCCCGGCACCGTCGACCGGTTCCACGCCGCGTTCGCCGCGCAGGGGCTCGCGGCGGAGGTCCACTGTCCGTCGTACGGACTCGCGGAGGCCACCGTCTTCGTCAGCGCCGCCCGGCCGGGCGAGCCGCTCGACCGGTTCGCGCTGGACCGTGACGCCCTCGCCGCCGGAAAGGCCCTGCCCGCGCGGCCCGATGACCCACGGGCCGTACTCCTTGCGGGTTGCGGAACCCCGGCCGGCCAGCGGGTCCGTGTCGTCGATCCCGTCTCCCATGCCGTCCTGGCCGAGGGTGAGGTCGGCGAGATCTGGGTGCAGGGTCCCAACGTGGGGCGCGGCTACTGGCACAACGCGCCCCAGACGCAACGGGTGTTCGGCGCGAAGCTCGGCAAGGACGCGCCGGGCGGCTGGCTGCGCACCGGTGATCTGGGGACCATCCTGAGCGGGCAGTTGATCGTCACCGGGCGGCTCAAGGACCTCATCGTCGTCGACGGCCGCAACCACTATCCGCAGGACGTGGAGGCCACCGTCCAGAACACGCACCCGGCCCTGCGGCGCGACCGGCTCGCCGCGTTCGGTGTGCCGGGCGGCGGGGGTGAGCGGGTGGTGGTCGTGGCGGAGCACGCGCGAACCACCAGCCTCGCCGACCTCGACGTACCCTCACTGGCGCGTGCCGTGCGCGCAGCCGTCTCCGCCCGGCACGGGCTGCGGCTCGCGGACGTCGTCCTGGTCGCGCCGGGCGCCGTGCCCCGGACGTCCAGCGGCAAGGTGTCCCGGGCTCTGACGCGGGCCCGGTACCTGGAGGGCGCCTACGCGACGGAGACGGCGGAGTGACAGCCGCCGACGGGGTCCGCCGTGCGAGCGCGGCCGACGAAGCCGGCAGTGCGCGGGCAGCCGACGGAGACCGCAGCACGAGTGCAGCCGACGGAGACCACAGCTCAAAGGCCGCCGACGCGAATGCCCTGCGCCGCCGGATCGCGGAGTTGGTCGCCGAGTGGAACGGCAACCGCACTCCCGTCCACGACGTCCCGATGGACCGGCCGCTGGCCGACCTCGGCATGTCCTCGCGGGACGCGGTCGTGCTGGCCGGCGAGCTGTCCCGGCTGACCGGCCGCGAGTTGCCGGCGACCCTGGTGTGGGAAGCACCCACCGGGGACGCGCTGGTGGCCCAACTGTGCGGTACGGCCGCGCAGTTCACCCGAACCTCGTCCGGCGCCTCTCCCCCGGGGGCGCCGGGCGAGCCCGTCGCGGTCATCGGCGTCGGCTGCCGACTGCCCGGTGGCGTGCGCGGCCCGGGCGACTACTGGCGGCTGCTGATCGACGGGGTCGACGCGATCGGGCGCGTCCCCGAGGACAGATGGGGCGACTTCACGGCGTTCCCACCCGCCGACGCCCCCGCGTACGGCGGATACCTCGACGACATCGCCGGGTTCGACGCCGACTTCTTCCGCATCACCCCGCGCGAGGCCGCGGTGATGGACCCGCAGCAGCGGATCCTCCTGGAGGTCGTCCGCGAGACGCTCGACCACGCCGCCGTCCCCGCCACCGCTCTGGCGGGTACGGCGACCGGGATCTACGTCGGCATCTCGGCCCCGGAGTACGGCCAACTCACCGGCGCCGACCCGGACTTGGTCGATCCATGGGCCCCGGCGGGCGCGGCGCTCAGTGTGGCGGCGGGCCGACTGGCGTACGTCCTCGACACCCACGGTCCGAGCATGGCCGTCGACACCGCGTGTTCCTCCTCGCTGGTCGCCCTGCATCACGCCTGTGTCAGCCTGCGCACCGGCGAGAGCGACACGGCGATCGCCGCCGGCGTCAACGTCCTCCTGTCGCCCTCCGTCGGCGTCGCCTTCGAACGGGCGGGCGCACTGGCGCCGGACGGCCGCTGCAAGCCGTTCTCGACGGCGGCCGACGGCATCGGGCGCGGTGAGGGCTGCGCGGCGGTGCTGCTGAAGCGACTGTCCGACGCGGAGCGGGACGGCGACCGCGTCCTCGCCGTCATCCGCGCGACCGCCGTCAACTCCGACGGCCGCTCCAACGGTCTCCTGGCCCCCAACCCGGCTGCCCAGCAAGCCCTGTTGGCCACCGTGTACGCGCGGTCCGGGCTGATCCCGGCCCACGTCGACTACGTCGAGGCGCACGGGACCGGCACCCCGCTGGGCGACCCGATCGAGGCGGGCGCGCTCGGCGCGGTGCTCGGCGCGGACCGTGACCTCGAACAGCCGTTGCTGCTGGGCTCCGTGAAGGGAAACCTCGGCCACCTGGAATGCGCGGCAGGCCTCGCGGGCCTCGTGAAAACCGTCCTCGCGCTCCACCACGACCTCGTCCCGCCGTCGTTGCACGCGAGCGGCAGCGCCATGGCAGACCCGCGGCTGCGCGTGGTGACCGAGCCCGAACCGTGGCCCCGCTACGGCGGCACCGCCACCGCCGGGATCTCGGGCTTCGGCTTCGGCGGCACCAACGCCCATGCCGTACTGGAGGAATGGCGCCCCGCAGTCCTCTCGCCGCCCGCGACCGACCAACCGGCCACCTGCCTCCACCTGTTGTCCGACGTCGACACCGAGCGGGTCCGGGACACCGCGGCCCGCCTTGCCGCGTGGCTTCGCACACCGGAGGGGAACGTGGCCCGCCCCAGCGACGTGGCCCGCACGCTCGCGGGACGCGCGGGGCGCGGGCCGGTACGGGCCGCCGTCGTCGCCGGTGGCGGATCCGAACTGGCCGATGCGCTGGATGCGTTGGCGAGGGGCCGCGCGGATACACGCATATCCACCGGCGACCGCGATCTCGTGGGGCGCGGCCCGGTCTGGGTGTTCTCCGGGTACGGGAGCCAGTGGCCCGGCATGGGTCGCCGACTGCTCGCCGAGAAACCGGCCTTCGCCGCCGCCGTGGAGAAACTCGACGCCCGACTCGCCGGCGAGTTCGGGTTCTCCTTCCACGAGCACCTGACCTCCGCCGGAGATCTCGACCTCCTCGACGTCTCCCAACCCGTGCTGTTCGGGCTGCAGTTGGCGCTCGCCGAACTGTGGCGCTCGTACGGCGTCGAACCGGCCGCCGTGATCGGCCACTCCATGGGCGAGGTGGCCGCCGCCGTCTGCGCGGGCGCGCTGGACGTGGCGGACGGGGCTCGGGTCATCACCGCACGGGCTCGGCTGCTCAGCGGGCTGCACGGCGGTGCGATGGCCGTCGTGGATCTGGCGGACGCCGAACTGCCCATGCTGGAGCGGGACTTCCCTGGAGTGCAGGTTGCCGTCCACTCCTCTCCTCGACAGAAGGTCGTCACCGGCGACGAGTCGGCGGTCAATCGGCTCGTGCACTGGCTGGAGGAGCGAGGACGTGCCACCCGGGTCATGCGGGTCGTCGGCGCCGGACACTCGCCCCAGGTGGATCCCCTGTTGCCGCAACTGACCGAGGCCCTCTCGGACGTCCGGGGCCGTCCTCCCCGTATCCCCGTCTACTCCACGGTCCTCGACGACCCGCGCGGCGACTGCGGGTTCGACGCCGCACACTGGGCCGCCAACCTGCGCCGGCCCGTGCGTCTGGATCGGGCCCTCGCGGCAGCCGCGGCCGACGGGCACACCGCCTTCGTCGAGATCTCGCCGCATCCGGTGCTGACCAGATCCGTCGCCGAAAGCATCCCCGGCTCACTGGCGGTGGGCTCGCTGCGGCGCGACGCCGACGGATCCGCCGCGCTCCTCTCGGAGTTGGGCGCCCTGTACGCGGCGGGTCTGCCTCTGCCGACGCCGGCCGGCCGGGTCATCGACCTTCCTGTACCGCGTTGGCGGCACGTCCGCTACTGGTGGACGGACGGCCGGGCTCCTGTCGCAACACCCACAGCTGCCCGTTGGACCGTGCCCGTGGCGCCCCCGAATGAGGCGACGGCGACCTCGTTGGCCGCGCGCGTGAGTCACCACATCGCCACCGTCACCGGCCATCCGGCGGCCCGCATCACACCCACCACGGCACTGGCCGACCTCGGCCTGGACTCCCTGATGGCCGTCCGCATCCGCACCGCCCTGGAACGCGACTTCGGGATCGAACTGCGGCTGCGGGACCTGTTCGATGCCACCACAGTTGATGAACTGGCCAATCGGATAGGGCAGTTGGCTGAGATGCCTTTGCCCCTCCGCACACTCCATAAAGGCGGCACGGGCTCCCCGCTCTTCCTCTTCCACGCCGCCGGCGGATCCACCGACGTCTATCGCACGCTCGCCGAACGACTGGGCGCCGACCGGCCGGTGCACGGGCTGGACCGGATCGAGGACGCCGGAACCGTGCCGGAGAAGGCGCGCCGCTACGCCGAGGCGATCGCCGCCGTCTGTCCCAACGGCCCTTGCCTGCTCGGAGGTTGGTCCTTCGGCGGCTTCGTCGCTCAGGAGACGGCCCGGCAACTCACCGCGGCAGGACGGGACGTAGAACTCGTCGTACTCATCGATTCCGTACGCCCCCTCCCGCAGCCCGGCCGCACACCCGCCGATCGCATCCGCGCCCACCTCACCGGGTTCGCGCACCACGTCGCCGACGCCTACGGGGTCCAACTCCCGCTGCCGTACGACGAACTCGTGGCAATGGACGACGACCACGAGCGCATCGACCTCGTGCTGCGGGCCCTGCGTGGGATCGCCGAGGTGCCGTCGGCCGCGTTGGAGCACCAGCGTGCCTCCTATCTGGATCTGCGGATCGGCGAGGCCCATCGGCCGGAGCGCTACGACGGTCCCGTGGTTCTGTTCCGGGCCACCGAGCCGGCTCCGCACACCGTGCGCGATCCGGCGTACGAAAGAGACGACGACGCGCTCGGCTGGGACGAGCTGTGCCCGCGTCTGACGGTCGTGCCGGTGGCGGGGCATCACCTGTCGCTGCTCGACCCGCCGCACGTCGACGAGATCGCCGCCCATCTCCGGCGGGTGCTCCCCTCGCCGGGCGGCCCCGCCGCACCGGACTGAGGAGCCGCCATGCCGCACCGTCCCGTCCCCGTCTCCACGGCCTCGGCCTCGGCCTCCGGAATGTCCCGCCGCGCCGTCGCCAAGGCCGCTGCGGCCACCGGCCTGGCCGCCCTCTTCGGCGTCACGGTCGGTGCCGGGCGCGCCCGCGCGGCCACCCAAGTCGGGGCACGCACCTTCGACTTGGCCGTGTCCTCCCCCGCGCTGGGCCGCAGCGCGCCGGTGCGGCTGATCCTGCCGTCGGACTTCGACGCGCAGAGCGATCGGACGTACCCCGTGCTGTATCTGCTGCACGGCGCCCACGACGACTACACATCCTGGACCCGGGAGACGGACATCGAGGCCTTCACCGCGGACCGCGACCTGATCGTGGCCATGCCGGACGCGGGCCCGACCGGCATCCCCAGTGCCTGGCGCGGTGGTCCCGACTACGAGACCTTCCAGGTCCAGGAGGTACAAGCGCTGCTCGCCCGCGACTACCGGGCGTCCGGGGTACGGGCCGTCGCGGGCGTGTCCACGGGGGGTTACGGCGCGATGGCGCACGCGGCCCGTCACCCGGGCGCGTTCACCGCGGCGGCCTCCTTCAGCGGCATCCTCGACACCACGGCCTTGGGCGTGCCGCCCCTCGTGGACGCCATTGTGGCCCGCGAGAACCTGGCGCCGAGTTCCCTGTGGGGCAATCCGATTCTCGGCGCGCTCACTTGGCGCGACTTCAATCCGCGCGCCCGCGCCACGGGTCTGCGCGGCACACCCTTGTACGTGTCCCAGGGCAGCGGCGTGGTCGGTGGCATCGGCGACTGGCTGCCTGAGGTGTTGGAGAGTCTGCTGTGGCCCTCCGCGCACCGCTTCACCGACACCCTCGCGCTTCTCGGTATCCCCGCGACGACCCACTACTACGCGGGAGGAGGACACAGCTGGGCTTACTGGAAAGGGGAGTTCACGGCCTCGTGGCCGATGCTCGCCGGTGCGCTGGGGCTGCCGGAGTGATGTCGGTGCCGCCGGGGCACGGAACGGAGCGCAGGGGACGTCCGTCCAACTCGGGACATCCCCCTCGTCCCACGGGCAACGGCCCCTGGGTGAGTCGCCTCCGGGGGAAAGGAGCGTCCGTCGTGGCTGTCCCCACCCCGCGCGGTGTGCCCGTCGAACCCGCGGCCTCGTCGGTGCCGTCCGACCTGGCCGAGCTGCTGCGCGCCCAACTCCCGGTCGTCGCCGACGAGGTGGCGGAGGTGGTCCGCAACCAGGTCCCCGAGTACGCGCGGCCGGCCGACGGGACCCAGCGCGAGAACCTTCGCTCCGGGGTGGTGCAGGCGCTCACACTGTTCGTCGACCACATCGCGGACCCACGCGCCCAGGGCGTCGCGATGGCGGCGGCCTACTACGAGGAACTCGGGCGCGGCGAGGCCCTGGAGGGCCGCAGCCTGGACGCGCTGCAGTCCGCGTTACGCGTGGGCGGCATGCACGCCTGGCGCCTGATGGGACGTACGGCGGAGGAACTCGGCCTGGATTCGGCCGTGGTGGCCACGCTCGGGGAGCTGGCGTTCCGGACCGTGCACGAGGTGGCGGAGGCCGCGGCGGCCGGTTACGCGGAGGCGCAGTCGCACAGCTCGGGCGAGTTGGAGCGGCGGCGCGGACGGCTGCTCGATCTGCTCCTGGGCGAGGGGCCGGTGACGCTGGAGGCGGTGCAGGACCTGGCGCACGGCGCGCGGTGGCGGGTGCCGTCGCGGGTCGCCGTCGTCGCGTTGGCGGGTCCCGCGGATCCGCGTTCGCAGGACCAAGTGCCCGCGATGCCCGGCGCGTTGGTGGACATGGAGTCTCGGCCGCCGCGTGTGCTCGTGCCGGATCCGGAGGGGTACGGCAGGTTCGGTGGGCGGTCGTTCATCCTGGGCCTGGCCGGCCGTCCGGCGGCGATCGGGCCGACGGTGCCGGTCGCCGAGGCGGCGCGGTCGCTGCGTTGGGCCACCCGGGCACTGGGGTTGATGGGTCGCGGGGTGCTGCCCCGGCAGGGCGTGGTGCTGTGCGCCGATCACCTGTCGACCCTGTTGCTGCACAGCGACGAGCCGCTGCTCGCCCAGTTGGAGGCACGGGCCCTCGCGCCGCTCGACGCCGCCTCCGAGGGCCAACGGGCGCGACTGGCCGAGACGTTGCTCGCGTGGCTGCTCAGTGGCAGCAACGTTCCCGATGTCGCCGCGCGGCTCCATATCCATCCGCAGACGGTCCGCTATCGCTTGCGGCAACTGGAGAAGCTTTTCGGCGACTCGCTGCACTCTCCCGACGCCCGTCTGGACCTGATCCTCGCGCTGCGCTCCGCGGCGTCGCGGGAAGATGGCGACGACTCACGCCCCGACAAAAACAAAGGGAACTTCTGAATTCCCGTCCATAACACCGAGTAAGGCAACGCGAATACCTTCGGGATGTCCTTTCCACAGGCGCGTTCCACGCGCCCCACCCTCAAAGGATTCCCATGCGTATTCGCTTGTGCCTCGCGGCGCTCTCATTGGTCGGCGGGGCCGGCCTCGCCACCCTCACCGCACCCACGGCATCGGCCGCCGCCTGCTCGGACATCGACGTCGTGGCGGCGCGCGGCACCTTCGAACCGGGCACACTCGGTCTGATCGTCGGCGATCCGGTGTTCTCCGCGCTCCAGAAGAAAATCACGGGCAAGAATCTCTCCAGCTACGCGGTGAACTATCCCGCCGACCTTTCCCTGACGTCGGCCGCACAGGGAAACGCGGATCTGGTGAACCACGTCAACGCGCAGGCCGCTGCCTGTCCGAATCAGCGTTTCATTCTCGTCGGCTATTCGCAGGGCGCGAACGTCGTCGACAACTCGATCGGCATCAGCAGCGACGGCGCGGTGGTCGGCAGCCCGATCGTGGCGACCATTCCCGCCGCCGTCGGACCGCGCGTCGCCGCCGTCCTGCTGTTCGGCAACCCGATCCGCGCCATCGGCAGAGGCGTCACCGGCACCTACCAGAGCCGCACCATCGACTTCTGCGCCAACGGTGACCCCATCTGCCAGAGCGGCGGAACCGACGTCCTGGCCCACCTCGGCTACACCGCGAACGCCGACGCGGCGGCCACGTTCGCCGCGGGCAAGGTCTGATCCGCGGCTCTGATCCACAGCGACGCCGTAGGGCCCGGGAGTTGATCCTCCCGGGCCCTACTTGGTGTACGTCGTCTGCTGCTTGAGCCTCGACTGCTACCTGGGCGTGGCGGCGAACACGGCGAGGCTGCTGGACACGACCTCGGGCCTGCCGTCGTTCTGGACGGGCGCCGCGGTCAGTACGTCGAGGTGCTGATAGCCGGGCGCGATCACGGGATGCAGGTCGGCCGGGATACGGCCCGCGAGCAATCCGTCGCCCGCGAGCACGGTGAGCGTCGGGTTGGCCGTCAACCCCTCGGGGTGCACGACGAGTTGCTTCACCTGCGGCGAAGTGGCCAGCTCGATGTCGGTGACCAGCTTGGTCGGGAAGTACTGCTCGGTGAAGTCCAACGGCTGCTCCCCCATGCTGCGGGCCAACTCGTGGATGTCCGTGACCTCCTTGCCGGCGTCGGTGAACGGGGTGCCGTCGGACGACCGGTACCCGGGGTCGTCGGCGTCGCCGACACGGTCGTAATTGCGCCAGGTGTAGAGCGGCCCATGCGGCTGTGCGGGAATCGCCTTGTACTCGACGCCGAACACCTGCGACTGCTCCGAACTCCCGTTGGCCGCGGGGAAGTTCTTGTCGACGATCGGCCCGCCGTCGAAGAAGCCCACACTGCTCTGCAGGAACGCCAGCGGTACGGAGTTGTCGTCCATCAGCGCCCCGAGCACCGCGTCGTTGCTGAGCCGGAAGTCCTTCACCGCGGGTGAGCCGGTGAGGAAGGTCGCGGTGTCCTTGGAGAACAGGAAGCGGTTGGTGGCCTCGATGTTGACGTTGGAGGGCAGATAGGACGGCAGGTCCGCCTCACCGTCCGGATCCCGCACGGCCCCCAGCCCGGTGATGGCGAGCAGGGTCATGGTCTCGGGGTTGAGCAGCACGGGGGCGGAGAGCGAGCGCGACAGGACACCGCTGTCGAGCCCGGCCTGCACGACTCCGTAACCGAGCCCGATGTCGGGCAGGTTGGTGTCGTCCGGGATGCTTCCGCTCAGGTCCGCCAGCGAGGTGGAGACCGTCGTGTCGAGGGCGAAGTACCCGGCGCACTGGTTCTGCCCGGCGTCGGCCTTGGTGGCGGGGTTCCCGTCGAAGTCGGCCGCCGCGAAGTACCCGGTGATCACGCCACCGAGCGAGTGCCCGCCGCACAGCACCTTGTTCTTGCGCGCTGCCTGATCAGGCAACTCGGCGACGAGCAGGTCGAATTCGTCCCGCACGGTCTGCTCGATGCCGAGCCTGGCCATCCAGCCGAGCCGGTCGTTGCCGACGAACCCGGCGAAGGTCCGGCCGCCGACGGCCATGCCCCGGTAGTAGTAGTCGACGGCGGTGTGCTGGTCGCCCGAGGCGATACCGGTCGGGTCCTCAAGGCAGTTGGAGCGCCGGTCCAGGGCCCAGAACTCGATGTGCCGCCCTTGCGCGGCGGCTCGGGCGACGGTGTTGCGGGCGACGCTGTCGAAGGCTCCGGCCCCCTCCAGGATGCCCGGCTGGGCCACGAGGATCCGGTCGGCGTCGGCCGACGCACGCGGCCCGTCGGTGGCGCGGTAGCGCAGATACGACAGCCAGTCGCACGCCCCCGGACGAGCGCCGAACGACTGCGGCAACGGCACTTTCACCCGCACCACCGACTCGGCCACGCCGTCCGCCGGGTGGGTCGACGTCACGGGGGTCTCGGTACGCGCGCTCTCTCCCTGGGCCTGCGGCGCGGCCGCCGTGAGCGCGCCGGCGGTCAGCAGCACCGCCAGCGCGCCACCGCGCCAAGCCCTTCCTCTGCTGCGGCTCGTCTTCATGGCCGGACCGTAGGGCGGTCGGGACTCCGGGCTCAGGAAGTGCTCACAAGAACGCAGCGCTTGCCGGGGGCCTTGTCATCGGGCCGCAGAGAAGCCGCGGAGAAACGGTCGAGTCACCTCACGGCGCTGTGCTCGACGATCGCGCCGGCGATCGTCTCCCAGTCGGCACGCTCGACCCCGTGACCGGCCTCCTCCAGGACCATCAACCTCGCGTCCGGGATCTCCTGAGCCAACGCCTCGCCGTGCGCGGGCGGGAACATCGGATCCGCCGTCCCGTGAACGACCAGCGTGGGTACGGCGATCGACGACAGCGGTTGCTCCGGAAGCTTGCCCGTGTCGATCTCGTCGTGGTTCGTCGCCGCGGCGAAGTCGCGTGCGCGCTCTACATCGCGGCGG
Organism: Streptomyces sp. NPDC001002; assembly: GCF_053599215.1. NCBI lineage: Bacteria > Bacillati > Actinomycetota > Actinomycetes > Kitasatosporales > Streptomycetaceae > Streptomyces > Streptomyces sp. NPDC001002. The sequence goes on from NZ_JBSFLV010000058.1 coordinate 26,126, forward strand.
ACAAGGCCGCGCGCGGCCGCCACGTCGAACGGGCGCCGGCCCCCTGCCAACACCCGTGCGTAGTCGACCAGATAGTCGATCACCGACTCGGGGTCCGACCAATCGGCCTGCGCGGTCGAGACGAAGGTCATGAACTCCTCGGTCGGCGGCGGCAGTTCACGGTCGCCGGACACGGCAGGGGACGTACTGATCAGAACCAGCGAGAGGACACGGTCGGGCCGTTCCAGCGCGATCAGTTGCGCCATCCCTCCGCCGGCCGAGACGCCGACGACGTGCGCGGCCGGGATCTCGTACGCGTCGAGCACGCGGAGGGCGTCACCGGCCAGGTCCGCGCCGGTGTAGCCGGGCCGGCCCCGCGCGTAGGTGGTCGATCGACCGGTGTCCCGGTGGTCGTAGCGGATCACCCGGCGCCCGCCCGCCGCGAGCAGCCGGCAGAAGCCCTCCTCCCACCAGAGCATCGAGGCCCCGGTGCCCATGACCAGGAGGATCGGCGGATCCGACGGGTCGCCGAAGGGCTCGGTGCACAGCTCGACGCCGTTCACCTCGATCATGCGCTCAGCCATCGCCGTCCTCCTTCTGGGGCCTGCCCATTGTGCATCCGACGGCGCCGGGCCGCTCCGCGCTCATGTGAGGATGAGGCCATGGGGTGGCTGAGGAGACGCAGGTGGCGGACGGTCGGGGGCGTGGCGGTGGCGGGTGCCGCGTTGACGCTGAGCGCCTGCGGCACGGACGACGGGGGCTCCGGCGACGGGAATGCCGGCGGCCGTGAGGCGCGGTACATGCGTGTTCTCAAGGACCCGCACCCCAGTCCCGCCGACGTCATCGAGGCGGCCGGTGCGCCCTACGGTGTGGCCCGGGCGGACGACGGCTCGCTGCTGCTGACGTACAACGCCGGCAATGTCGAGGACGACGAGGGTCCTGCCGCCACCGCCTGGCGCATCGTCGGCCCGGACGGCCGTACCGTCGCCGAGCACGCGGAACACGCCGACGCCGAGAATGTGCCGCCCAGGTACAAGGGGGTACCCGGGGGCTTCGTGCGGGCGCCGTCGGACGAGGGGGACAGCGACCTGCACGCCCTCGACGTGCGCGGGAAACGCATGAAGGTCGTGGTGAGCAAGACCCCGGAGGGCACCCGCCCCGGGGACATCCTGCTCGGCGACCCGTACCCGGCCCGCGTCTACCGCCCCGCCACGCACACCGTCGCGCCCGTGTCCGGAGCGCTGGACGACGTCAACCAAGTCGTCGTCGACGAGCGAGGCGCGGTCTGGAGCCTGCGCCAGCCCCTGACCGACGTCCCCGAAAGCGTCGTACGGCAGCGCGACGGTCGCACCCTCGGCTCCACCGCCGTCCCCAAGCCGTACTGGGGAGGCGTCCTCACCGCGCGGGGCGGCACCGCGGCGTTGGCACTCCTCCAAGGCGAGGACGAAAGCCAGAGCGTGCGTGGCCTGTTGGTGACCACGGACGACGGCGAGCACTGGCGGACGGTCCTCGGCGGCGGCATTCCCTGGCAGAAGCTCAAGGACTTCCCGGACTTCGGGGTCCTGGAACTGCTCGCGGACGGACGGCTGTTGGTCGGCGAGGAGGGCGGCCGGTACTGGCTCGCCGACGACCGCACCGCCGACGCCTTCCATGAACTGAAGACGCCGGCGATCTTCACGTCCTTCGCCGTCGACGGTACGACGCTCTACGGCATCGCGGACGCGACGACGCCCTCGTACGACCTGGTCAAGGGCGAAGGGCTGTGGACCTCTCGCGACGGGGGACGCGAGTGGCGGCGTTACGAGGAGCGCGGCTAGGGGCGGTATCTCGGGGGCGGCGGGAAGGTATCCGCGCGGCCGGCCCGGTCTCACCGGAGTGCGGGGTCAGACCGGCCGCACCGCCTCCGCCGGCTGGAGGCGGGCCGCGCGGCTCGCCGGGTAGAGACCGGCGAGGCCGCCGACCGTGAGGGCGGCCAGTACGCCGCCGGCCAGCCCCTGGGCGGGCAGGACGACCGGCCAGTCCGCGCCGACGTCGTACCCGACGGTGATCGCGGCGCCCAGTGCCACCCCGACGAGTCCGCCCGCTCCCGCCTGGGCCAGGGCCTCCACCAGGAACTGCGCCCTGATGTGCCGCCGTGAGGCGCCGAGGGCGCGCCGCACCCCGATCTCGCCCCGCCGCTCCAGCACCGAGATGACCATGACGTTGCCGATGCCGACTCCACCCACCAGCAACGCGACCCCGCCGAGGCCGAGCAGCAGTGCTGTGAACGACGTGTCCGCGGCGGCCCGTGCCTCCAACGCGTCCGACGGCCGGGTGACCTCGACCTCCTCCGGGCTCCGCGGGTCGGCGGTGCTCGCGGCCACCTCGTACACGGAGGCGACGTGCCGCGGGTCGGTCCTGAGATACACGGTCGTGGGTGACCCCTGGTAGCCGAGTTTCTGCTCGGCGATCTCGGCGCTGATCATCGCCGTGTTGTCGAGTTCGGGGGCGAGGGGCATCGCCTTGAGCACGCCAACGACCGCGAACCACTGGTCCCCGAGCCAGACCAGCTGTTCGCCTCGGTCCAGGTCAACTCCTTGGAGTCGCGCGGCCGTTGTGCCCAGTACGACCGTGGGGTAGCCGCTCGGCCCGTCGTCCAGCCAGTGCCCGGCGGTGAGTTCACCGCCCAGTGTGCTCAACAAGCCGTCGTCGGCGGCCAGTACGGCCGTCCCCCTGGTGTCGGTCGCGGGCAGCCGGTCGCTGCGCCGTACGGTCACGTCCAGTTGGGCGGTCGTGGCCACGGCCTGCACCTGGTCGAGGAGCGACAGCCGGTCCGGTGCCTGGGCCGGCAGGTGGGCGCTGCCGCCGGTCAGGGACTGGCCCGGGGCGACCGTCAGATAGTTGGTGCCGAGCCGGTCGAGGACGGCGAGGACGTTCGCCTTCGAGGACGCCGAGATGCCGACGACGGCCACGATGGCGGCGATGCCGATCGAGATGCCGACGGCCGTCAGCAACGCCCGCCCTCGTCGGCCGCTCCCGCCGACCAGCCCGAGCAGGCCGAGGGCCAGCGCGTCACGGGGCCGGAGCACGGACCTCAGGCCGTCGTTCGCGGACCTTGAGCCGCCGTCCGCAGACCTCAGGTCGCCGTCCGTGGACCTTGAGCCGCCGCCCACCGACCTCACGCCGTCACCTCCTGGGCGACGATCCGGCCGTCTCTGACCTGGAGCCGGCGTGGGGCCGCGCGGGCGATGTCCTCGTCGTGGGTGATGAGCGCGAGGGTCGCGCCGGCGGAGTGCAGTTCGCCGAACAGGTTCATGATCTCCTCGCCGGTGTGCGAGTCCAGGTTGCCGGTCGGCTCGTCGGCGAGGATAAGTGCCGGTTCCCCCACCAACGCCCTGGCGATGGCGACCCGTTGGCACTCGCCGCCGGACAGTTGGGAGGGCCGGTGCCCGAGCCGCCGGCCGAGCCCGACCCGCTCCAGCGCCCGCGCGGCCCGCTCCCGCCGTCGCCCGACCGGGATCCCCCGGTACAGGAGGGCCGTCGCCACGTTGTCGAGTGCCGTGAGCCCTTGGAGCAGGTGGAAGGACTGGAAGACGAAGCCCAGCGCCCGTCCACGCAGCGCGGAGAGTTGGCCGTCGCTCAGCCGGGTCACGTCATGGCCGTCCACGCGTACGACGCCCGAGGTGGGCGTGGAGAGCGCGCCCATCAAGTTGAGCAGCGTGGACTTGCCGGAGCCGGACGGGCCCACGATCGCGACCCAATCCCCGGCCGCCACCGTCAGATTGACGCCGTCGAGGGCCCGTACGGGCGGGGATCCCGGGTACTGGTGCACGACATCGACGAGTTCGAGCACCGGTCCGGCGTCCGATCCGTGAGCGGTCGGTGCGGTCGGCCCGGTCACTTCGGCACCTCCACCTTGCTGCCGGCCAGGACTCCGCCCGTGATCGCGACGAAACCGTCGCCCCACGCCCCGAGTTGAACCGGTGTCCTCTTGAGCGCGCCGTCCTTCTCCGAGACCACGTCCACCGCGTAACCGCCCCCTGGTGTCCCGACGATCGCCGTGGCCGGGACGGACAGCACACCCTTGGCGACGACCGTCGTGTAGTGCACCGTCACCGGCGCCAGTACGAGGTCCTTGTCCGCCGACGGCTTCTTCAGGCTCGCCGTGACCTTGTACACCCCCTTGTTGTCGGCGTTCATCTCCAGCGTCGTGCTGATGGACTTCACCGTCGCGGCGACCTTGTCCCCGGAGGGGAACTCGACCTCCAGCGGGGCTCCTTGCTTCATCAGGTTCCGGTCGAGGGGATCGAGGTCGAGCAGCACCACCCGTACGGTGTCGGAGATCTTCATCGCCGACGTGCCGGGGACGGCCGGACCACCCAGGTGGGCGTCGAGTTTGGCGACCCGGATCGGGCCGGGCGCGAAGACCACGGCGCCCAGGGAGACCACGCCGTCGACCACGGCGCCGGACTTCCCCTGGAACTCCTCGACCGCCTCCGTCGTACGCGCGTCCCAGTGCTCGTCCGGAAATCCGTCGCCCTTCGTGCCGTGCCCGAGCGCGAGCAGGGCCGTCTCCAGCTCCCGCACGTCCGCGCCGTCGGACATCCCCGGCCGCAGGTCCCGCCACGCGGGCACCTTGCCCGTCAGCAGAACCACCGGGCGGTCGTCGATCCGCATGAGCACGTCTCCCGACCCGAACTGCTCGTCCACCTCGGGCAGTTGGGTGACCACACCGCTACGCCCCGGCGACAGTGCCCGCAGATCCTGGTAGGCGACGACGCCGTTCAGGGTCTGGGTCAGGGTCAGATCACGGACGGCGGCCTCGGCGGTGGCATACGCGCCCTGCCCGCCGTCACCGCCGTCCGACGAGCCCGTCGCGGACAGCGTCCCGACCAGCAGCACGGACAGGCCCGTCATCGCGACGGACGCGCCGAGCACGGCCGTGACGACACGTCGTTTTCCCGTCTTCCCACGCTTCTCGCCCTGCTCCGTCGTCCTCACTTCTGGCACGCCTTCAGCGCCTTGGACACGGCCGGGTCGGTGCGGTCCAGGCTCTTGCCGAACGGTCCGTCGGTCTGTCCGGGCACCGGATCGGAGACGTCGATCCCTTGCGCACGAAGGCACTTGGCGAGCGCGAGCAGTTCCTCCTGGGTCTTCTGCGCCTGCTCGGGATCCTGCTTCTCCCGGTCCTGGACGATCCCGGCGATCAGATGGGCGCAGTTCTTGTCGGCCGCCTTGAACGCCGCCGACCCGGTGTCGACGCCGTCGTACAACGAGCCGGGATCGTCGGCCCGCGGGTCGGGCACCTGTACGCCGTTCTTCCGCATGCACTGGGCGTACGCCAGCATCACGTCCTGCGTCTTGTCCTGCTGGGACTGCTCCGACTTCTCGGGCTGCTGGGCGGATGCGCCCCCGCCCGAGCCGCACCCTGCGAGAAGCAGGGCGCCGGCGAGCAGGAGCACCGTCGAACCACCGCGTACCGAACGCGACATGGCCGTTCACCTCCGTGGTCGTGTGAGGACAGCCACGGTGGCGAGGGATCCTTCAGACGACCTGAGCCGGGCTGAGCGGCAGCTGAACCTCGAAGCGGGCGCCGCCCAGCGCGGACTCGGTGACCGTGACGTCCCCGCCGTGCCGGTGCGCGATACCGCGCACCATGGCGAGGCCCAGGCCGACTCCCCCGTCGCCCCGGGCCCGGCTGCCGTCCCCCAGCCGCACGAACCGCTCGAACACCCGCGCCCGTTGCTCCTCGGGGATCCCCGGCCCGTCGTCGTCGACGCTGAACACGGCGCGGCCGCCCGCCGTCGCGACGCGTACCTCCACCCGGCCGCTCGCGTGCCGGTCGGCGTTGTCGAACAAGTTCCGCGCCAGCCTGGCGAGTTCGGCGACCACGCCGGTCACCTCGACGGGCTCGCCCAGCGAGGTGACGACCTCGGCCTCGCGCACGGCACCCAGCTCGCCCGCCACGATCTCGTCCAGCCGCACGGTCTCGGCGCGCCGGGACACCGTCGAGTCGTCGGTGCGGGCGAGCATCAGCAGATCGCCGGTGAGCCGGTCGAGGCGTCGGTGATCCGCCAGCAGACGCCCGGCGACACCTTTCCAGTCGTCGGCGCCCCGGTGGGTCAGCGACACCTCCAGCTCCGCTCGCATCGCGGCGAGCGGGGTACGCAGCTCGTGCGAGGCGTCGGACACGAACTCCCGTTGTCGGCGGGCGCCTTCGTCGAGGCGGTCCAGCATGGCGTTCAGTGTGGTGGTCAGCCGTTCCACCTCGTCGCCGGTCCGCGGCCTGGGCAGCCGTTCGTCGAGGGTCGAGTGGCTGATCGCCTCGGCGCGCTTGCGGATGGCCTCGATCGGCCGCAGCGCCCGGTCCACGGCGAACCAGGTCAGGAGCCCGACGAAGGCCGTGAGCAAGGGCGTTGCGACCCACAGCGCCCGGACCACCAGGTCGATGCTCCGGCTGATCGGCCCGAGCCGGGACACCGCGGACACGGTCCGTACGCCGTCGGGCGTGCCGACGGTGCGGGAGGCGACCACCAGATCCCGGTCGGGGACCCGCACAACCTCCCCGGAGGCAGGAGTAGTTGGGCGGTCGGGAGACGGCTCGGTCGGCAGCTCGGGGAGCGTCTGGACGACCCGTCCGTGCTCGTCCTCGACCCGGATCACGGTGACCACGTCCGCCGCGCTGTACCGCTGCTCGGTCGCGGGCTTCCCGGTCGCCAACTCCTCGGCCACCCGGTCGACTTCACGCACGGCCGCCGCTTTCACATCGCCGACCAGCGTGTGTGACATGCCGGCGACCAGCGTGACCGAGGCGAGCGCGAGCGCGAGTCCGACAGCCAGCGTGACGAGCGCGGTGAGTGTGACGCGGAGCGTGGGCCGCCGCCCGACCGGCAGTGCGCGCCACAGAGTTGACGACCACGTGCTTCGCAAGGCGGGCCGCCACGTGCCCCTGACCATGACTCGGCGCATGCCCCTCGTCGTTGACCCCCGCCGTTCACGCATCGGGATCGACCAGCCGGTACCCCAGCCCCCGCACCGTGTCGATCCGTGCCGCGCCGATCTTCCGCCGCAACCCCGACACATAGACCTCGATGAGGTTCGCGTCCCCGGGCGCGTCCAGCCCCCAGACCGCCCTGAGGAGCCGCTCCTTCGACAGCACGCGGTCCCGGTTCCGCAACAGGACCTCCAGCACGGCCCGTTCGCGCGGCTGGAGCCCGACCGCCCGTCCGTCCGCCGTGCAGTCCCCCGACTCGGGGTCGAGCGTGAGGCCTCCGTGGCTGAGCAACCGCGGCCTGGGCGTGGCTCCCCTGCGCGCCAGCGCCCTCAACCGGGCGACCAGCACGACGAACGAGAACGGCTTGCGCAGGTAGTCGTCCGCCCCGACGTCCAACCCGTCCGCCTCGTCGTACTCGCCGTCCTTCGCGGTGAGCATCAGCACCGGCGTCCAGACCTGCTCCGCCCGCAACCGTCGTGCCACGTCGTAGCCGTTGAGGGAGGGCAGCATGATGTCCAGCACGATGACGTCATGCGCTCCCTCGCACGCCTGCCAGTACCCCTCCAGGCCGTCGTGCACGACATCGACTCCGAACCCCTCGGCCACCAGCCCCGCGAACAGTACGTCCGCCAATCGCGCATCGTCCTCGACCACCAGTACCCGCACCGCGCCCACGGTGGCACACCACCCTGAACACGCCCTGAATGGCACCGCCGCCCTGCGTCGACACGCGCCGCCGACATCAGGCCATTCGAGGAATGCCGTCAAGGAAATGACACACTTCGCGTGGCGCGTGCCTGGCCCGCTCACCACGGGCCTAGGCTGGGCCGGTGACCAGTGTCGATGTCGCCGCCGGACCGGCCGCCGAGAGCGGCCCCGAGCCGCGTACCCAGTCCTTGATGCTGACCTTCTTCGGCGCGCATGTGCTGGGGCGGTCGGTCGCGGTGTCGTCGGGCAGTGTGATCGCCGCGCTCGGCAGGGCGGGCAGCACCGAGGAGGCGGTGCGGACCACGCTGAACCGGATGGTCAAACGGGGTCTGCTGGAGCGCACCCGGCAGGGCCGGAAGACCTATTTCGAGCTGACTCCGCACGCGGTCCAGGTGCTCACGGACGGCAAGGACCGGATCTGGCGCACCGGCGCCGTCAACCGGGACTGGGACGGCCGCTGGACGATGGTCGGCTTCTCGCTGCCCGAGGCGTGGAACCGTGAACGGCACGATCTGCGCTCCCGCCTGATCTGGGCGGGCTTCGGCCCGTTGCAGAACGGCGTCTGGGTGGCCCCGTCCCGCGTCGACGTCCGCGCGATGGTGGCGGGGCTCGGCCTGGAGCCGTACCTGAGGGTGTTCCGGGCCGAGGTGGAGTCGCCCACCGATGTCCGCGAGGTGCTTGAGCAGGCGTTCGACGTACCGGCGATCGGCGCGCGGTACCGGGCGTTCCTGGAGCGCTGGGACCGTACCAACCCGTTGCCCGCCGCCGTCTCCGGCGATGAGCTCGCGGGCCAGCTCCTGTTGCACACCGACTGGCTTGACCTGGTGCGCCGGGACCCGCATCTGCCCGCCGAGCATCTGCCGGCGGACTGGCCCGCCGGGCAGGCGGAGACCGTCTTCCGCGGCCTGGCGAGCCGCTGGGAACGGCCGGCCGCGCGGGCGGCGGCACGTCTGCTGGACACCCTGACGCTGGGCTGACCCGCACGCCGGTGGGGCGCGTCCGTACGCTCACGCGTCCGCGTCGTTATTGGTCAGTCTATTGACGGCCATGAAAAACGAGACCTACATTCGCAGCGCTCCTCAAGCACGCCCCCCACCTCGGTCCCCCCTCGCCCCGCGGAGCCGCCACCATGCCCCGTCCCCACCCCCACCCTCGCCCCGGTACCCGCCCCCGTTCGCGCCCCCGTCTTTCTCTCCTCGCCGCCGCCTGCGCGACCGTTCTCGCGACCGGCCTTCTCGGACCGGCGACCGCCGCGCAGGCCGCCACAACCGAGCACTTCACCGGCACGTTGTCCGACGGCGCCACCTGGATCGCGGACAAGCCCGCGCAATGGAACGGCACCCTGCTGCTGTTCAGTCACGGCTTCGGCCCGACCACTGCCGCGGACGCGCCCTCGCCCGCCGTGCAACAGGCCCTGCTCGACGGCGGATACGCCCTCGCCGGCTCCTCGTACGATCCGAACGGCTCGATGTGGGCGCTGGATTCGGCCGAGCGGGACCAGTTCGCGGCGCTCGACGCCTTCCGCCGCCAGGTCGGCGCCCCGAGCCGGGTGATCTCGGTGGGCCAGTCCATGGGCGGCCTGGTCAACGCACAGCTCGCCCGGGACGGCGCGGGACGCATCGACGGCGCGCTCGGCCTCTGCGGGCTGGTCGCGGGCGGCGTCGACCTGGACAACTACCAACTGGACGCCGAGTACACCCTCGCCACGTTCTTCGACCCGGCCGTCGCCGACCAGCTCGTGAACCTGGACAGCCAGGCCGACGGCGCCGCGCTCGCCGCCCGGCTCACGCAGGCGGTCGTAGCAGCGCAGCAGACCGCGGCCGGACGCGCCCGGATCGCCCTCGCCGCCGCCTTCCTCAATCTGGCCGACTGGGCACCCGGCCAACTCCCGCCCGCGCAGGACGACTTCGCGGGTCAGGAGCAGCAGCAGTACGCGTGGCTCGCGCAGGGCCTGCTCAGCTTCATCGTTCCGGCGCGCTGGTCGGTGGAGCAGTCCGCGGGCGGCAACACCTCGTGGAACAAGGGTGTCGACTACGCCGAGTTGCTGCGCGCGTCCGCGCACGCCGAGCAGGTCGAGGCGCTCTACCGCGACGCCGGACTCGACCTGCGGGCCGACCTGAACCAGCTCACCCAGGGCGCCGACATCACCGCCGACCCGGCCGCGGTGGCGCATCTGAAGCGGACCTCCACCGCCGGACAGGGCCTGGCCGTGCCGCTGCTGGACATCCACAACACCGCCGATCAACTGGTCCCCGTAGAGCAGGAGTCGGCCTTCGCCGGGCGGGTGCACAGGGCCGGCGACTCCGCACTGCTGCGTCAGGCCTACGTCGCACGGCCGAGCCACTGCAACTTCACCACCGCCGAGGTGGTCGCCGGCCTGCACGCCGTGGAGCACCGCCTGGACAGCGGGCGTTGGGGCGACTCCGCCACCGCGGGCGAACTCCAGCGCAGTGCCGACGAGTTGGGCCTCGACGGCGCGGCCTTCACCGACTACCGGCCGAGCCGGCTGACCGGCACGCGGTGACGACCCACCGGCCGGGACGGGGCCGGTGTCTCGACCTGAGAGGCCGGGCACGCGGCCCGGTCCCTCAGTCGGACGTCCGGCGCAGGATCAGCGAGACAAAGCCGAAGGAGTCCCGGTAGCCGCGCAGCCATTCGGAGCGGCGGATGCCGGCGGTCGCCAGGACGTCCGCGCTCTCCGGGTCAGCGGCATGATCCAGGGCCCATTCGGCCAGCGTCCCCCAGCACGCCCACTCGTAGTCGTCCAGCTCGCGGCGCGTGCTGACGTGGCCGTCGACAGGGGTCCAGCCGTCGGCGACGACCCGGTCCACGGTGGTCGCGAGGTCGGCGAAGTCCCCGAGCATCTCGATGGCTTCCGGGGATGGTTCGCGTTCCCAGAATCCGTCACCGATCAGGACGCGGCCGCCGGGAGCGAGGTGCTTGCGGGCCGCCGCGAGCGTGGGGAGCAGACCGCCGAAGGCATGCGCGGCGCCGACGCTGAGCACGAGGTCGAACGGCTGCGGGGAGGTGAAGCCCGCGGCCTCCTGGTGGTGGAGGACGAGGCGCTCCTCGACACCGCGATCGCTCGCCGCCCGGCGGGCCTGCGCCAGAGCGTCCTTGGAGATGTCGACGCCCTCGGCGTGCAGGCGCGGGCCCATGGCCAGGGCGCGCAGGAGCCACTCCCCACCGCCGCAGCCGAGGTCGAGCACACGCTCGTCGCCACGCGGAGCGCCGCGCGCCAGCAGCCGACGTACGGAGTCGTCGTCGAGCGGGGATTTGATCGGGTGGCGGCCATGGGCGATCTTGGACATCTCTTCGCGATTCACCGGCGCAGCCTGTCAGCGGCGCGAGTTCCGCACACCTCATTTTCCGTAGACCTCGTTTGCCGTCGTGCACGGCAAGTGCCCGAACCTGTGACTTCTCATCGCGGCCTTGTCGCCATCGTAAAAAAACGTCAATACTCCTGGAGAAGAGTCCTCCACTTCCACTGTGGACGGGACGTTCCGTGACCGAGGACAAAGGAGTCCACCCATGTCAGTCGCTCCGACATCGCGTTTACGACACCGAATGAGACGCCGTCTGGTCACCACCTTGGCGTTGGCGTCGGCCTGTCTCGGTGTGGTCGCAAGCCCCACGATCGCCGGTGCCGCCGACTCCCCCTCCGCCGCTGCCGCCGACTCCGGCTACACCACTTACTCGAACGTGTCGTACGCCTCGGCGCAGAGCCAGATCCTCGACCTGTACGTCCCCGAGGGCGCCCGCAAATCGATGCCCGTGGTCGTCTACGTGCACGGCGGTGGCTGGGGCGGCGGCGACAAGGCCGAGCTGAAGACCATTCCCGAGTGGGACTCCCTGCTCTCGCACGGCTTCGCGGTCGCCTCCGTCAACTACACGCTGAGCGGCAGCGCCAAGTCCCCCACGCAGGTCCAGGAGGTCAAGTCCGCGATCCGGTACCTGCGGGCCAACAAGTCCGACTACGGACTCAACGGGGAAGTCGGTCTCATGGGCGGATCCGCCGGGGGCCAGATCGTCTCCGTGGTCGGCGCCAGCTGTGGCGTCCGTTCCCTGGAAGGCAGCATCGGTACGACCGGACCCTCCAGCTGCGTCGACGCCGTCGTGGACCTGTCCGGACCCACCGACTTCACCAAGGCCGCCGGCTACCCGGCCCTCGAGAACACGGGCGCCGCCTACCTCGGCTGCCCGGACGGCCTGGCCTCCTGCACCGCCAAGCAGCTGAAGCAGGCCAGCCCGCTCACGTACGTGTCATCGGCCCGCAAGCTCCCGGCGTTCCTCATCGGGCACGGAGACGCGGACACCCTGATCCCGCTCGAACAGAGCCAACTGCTGTACTCGGCGCTGAAGAACGTGTGCGCCGACGTCACCCTGCACACCCTGCACGGCGAGGGTCACTTCTTCCCCTTCACCGGCGGCCTCTCCGAGCCCTACCCGCCGCAGACGGTGCAGACCTCCAAGGGGTGCGGGAAGACTGGGACCAGTACGGGCCCGGCGCTGAGCCTCGACACGATCGGCTCCTTCTTCCGCGCCCACCTGCGCTGACGGATCGAGACGGAACGAGGCGGTCATGCACCACGTAGTCGCCAAACTGGACGCCCTCGACCCGGAGGCGGGCGCTGCCATCAGGGTCATCACCCGGTTCGACGAACTCGTCGAAGGGCACGCGGGGTTGGGGCCCATCCTGTCCGCGGCGGCGACACTGACCGGCTCACCGGCCCGGCTCATCGACGAACGGTTCGCCGTCGCCCTCCGCGCCGACCTCGACGGTCGGGTCGAGCGCGACGGCGGACCCATCGATCCGCGCTGGGTCGGCGCGCCCCTCGTGCCGGGTGGCCGGCCGGCGCTCTGGCTGGAGCGGGTCGGCCGGCACTCGCTGATCGAGGCGATGGTGCTCGACCGGGCCGCGTTCGCCGCCCGTGAGGTGCTCCATCGCACGCGCAACGCGGCCGGGAGGAGTGCGGGCCCGTTCTCGGACGACCCGGCCGCGGTCGAGGTGCTGCTGGACGGCGCCGCCAGTGAGGCCGATCGGCTGCACGCGGCGCGGCTGCTGCATCTGCCCGAGGGGGCCGACCTTCGGGTGGTGGCGTGGACCGACGGCGCCGGACAGATCGTGGCCGCGACCAAGAGCGACGGGGACCGTGCCGCCCGGGCGCGACGCTGGGAGCGTCTCGGGCGGACGGGTGTCGGACCGGCCGTTCCGGTGCTGGAACTCCCCCGGTCCAGGGACCGCGCCCGGACCGCACTGCGCTTCGCCGCCGAGGACACCGACGAGGACCCGGGCCCCCGCGTCGTCGTCTTCGAGGAACTCGGCACCCTGGCCCTGCTCGCCGACGCCCTCGACCCCACCTCACCGCCGGCCGACGTCCACGCCCTGGAGAAGGCCGGCCGCTCCGCCCCGTGGGTGCTGCGCACCCTGGTCGAGTTCACCTCGCACACCAGCCTGCGGCTCGCGGCGGCGGCCCTGTACGTCCACCACTCGACGCTCAAGGGCCGACTGACCGTGATCGAGCAGTCCCTGGGGTTCCCGGTGCACGATCCCGAAGGCCGGCTGCGGGTGCAACTGGCCCTGGCCGCCAGGCGGTTGCTGCTGCACCCGGCCGCCCCCTAGCGCTGGACGACCGGCAGGACGATCCGGCTGGGGTACTCGGACCCGCGGTGGATCCGGTTGACCGCGGTCGTCATGTCGGCGAGGTGCTCCTGTGCGATGACTCCGCCGGTGTTGGAATTCCGGTCGTAGCGGGGGAAGTTGGAGCTGGAGACCTCTACCGTGATCCGGTGCCCGGCCAAAAAGACATTGGCCGTGGCGATGAGATCGACCTCGATCTCGTACACCTCTCCGGGCGTCATCGGCCGCGGCGCGTCCAGCCCCTCCCGGTAGCGCATGCGCAGGATGCCGTCGCACAGGATGATGGCCCGCCCGTCCGGGTGCACGTCGATCAGCTTCGCGGTGAAGTCCGTGTCGACGGCCGACGAGCTCACGAACAGCCGCGCCGACACCGGTCCCGTCACCTCCACCGGCTCCTCCAGCACCTCGGTGGTGAAGACCAGCACGTCGTCCCGGTCGTGCAGCGGGCGCTGGTCGGCGGGACCGTCGTACCCCACGAGGCTCATGAGGGTGCCGCCGAGCGAGGGCACCGGTCGACGCGGGTCGTAGAGGTAGGTGTCGACGAAGTCGCCGGTCGGTTCGGCCGTCGACAGCCGCCCCGCGCCGGCCGCGCTGTTCGCCGGGCCGTCGCCCTCCAGGTAGTAGGCCCGGTAGTCGGTGTCGGGCAGCGGCCAGTCCGGTTCGTCCCGCCACTGGTCGATGCCCATCACGAACAGCCGCACCGGCAACTGGCCCTCCAGAGCGTCCTGTTGTCCCTTCAGCCAGCGGTCGAAGAAGGCGATCTGCCGCTCGCCCAGCGCCGCCGCGTCCATGCTCGCCGCCATTCCGAAGTCACGGTCGGGAAAGAAGCCGGCGAACCCGACGAGCGAATGGCACCACGGTCCGACGATCAGCCGCTGCCCCTCCCGCGCCTCCGCCGTGCCGGCCTCCGCCTTCATCTCCCCGAAGTCACGCAGCGTCTCCCCGATGAACAGGTCGTACCACCCACCGATGTGCAGCGCGGGCGTCGTGAGCGAGCCGACCTGCTCCAGCGCCGACAGGTCCCGCCAGGCCTGATCCCGGTCGGGACGACCGATCGCGACGTCGACCATCCAGGGCAGGTGGGCGGAGATCAGCGGCTGGTCGGCCACCGGAGTCGAGTCGTTGCGCAGCGAGCGATCCGCCGCCACGCGCGCCGCGAGGGCGGTGACGTCCTCGACGTCGGCGCGCCCCTGCGCGAGACCCCGCTGCGCCTCGCCCAGCGCCATCAGGGTGGCCCAGCCGAGCACGGTGTCCAGAGACAGCGCCCCGCCCCGGGAACGCCAGGGCGTCGCGTACAGGTCGCCCGACGCCATCATCGGCGCGATCGCCTTGAGCGCCGGGGCCTTGGACGAGGCGGCCAGCAACTGCACCATGCCCAGATAGGAGGCCCCGAACATGCCCACGTTGCCGTCGCACCACTCCTGCTCCGCCAGCCAGGCCACCGTGTCGGCGGCGTCCGAGGCGTCGTCCACGTGCGGCACGAAGACGCCGTCCGAACCGTAGGTGCCCCGGCAGTCCTGGACGACGACCGCGTAACCACCCCGCAGCATGACGTTCAGACTCGGCATCAGGGCGGTCCCCAGGCCCACCTTCTCCTTGTCATAGGGAGTACGCGTGAGCAGCACGGGCATCGGCTCGTCCGTCTCCGCTCGCCAGATGTTCGTCGACAGCTCCGTGCCGTCCCGCATGGGGATCCGCACGTCGAAAGCGGCTTCGTACTTCATCGCACACCTGCCTGTCCGGGGGGAGAACCGTCCTGCGAGTGTGCGGCCGGATCAGCGCGGAGACGGCTAGCCGGATGGCGGGTCTTTCCCGCCATCCGGCAGCGCGCACCCCTCCTGACCTGGCCGCACACTCGGGGGACGGATCTCCCGCTCACCACCAGAGGTAGTCGTCGATGACAGCCGAAGAAGCCAAGCAGTCCGCCGTCGCAGCCGAAGCGCGCACCACTGCCGGACGTGTACTGGGCCGTCGGGAGCACGGCCTCGCCGTCTTCCGCGGCATCCCGTTCGCCGCGCCTCCCGTGGGCGAGGCGCGATTCGCGGCGCCACGGCGGGTGCCCCGCTGGGACGGAGTGCGGGAGGCGTTCGCGTTCGGTTCCTGCGCACCGCAGGACTACGCCGTTTTCCGGGACCAGGGAGACGCCCTGCCACCGCAGTCGACGGGCAGCGACTGGCTGACGCTCAACGTGTGGACACCGGCCCCGGACCGCGCGGCGCTGCGCCCGGTGATGGTGTGGCTTCATGGCGGTGCCTACAAACTGGGCTCCAGCGGCGACAGCGCCTATGACGCCCAACGGATCGCCCGGGAAGGCGAGTTGGTGGTGGTCAGCTGCAACTACCGGCTCGGCGTCGAAGGCTTCGCCACGATCGAGGGCGCCCCGGCCAACCGCGGTCTCCTCGACCAGGTGGCCGCGCTGGAGTGGGTGCGCGAGAACATCGCCGCGTTCGGTGGCGACCCCGATCAGGTCACGGTCTTCGGCGAATCGGCCGGTGCCGGTTCGGTGGCCGCGCTGCTGGCGATGCCCTCGGCGGCCGGGTTGTTCCGCAGGGCGATCGCGCAGAGCGTCGGAGGCCCTTTCCTCTCACCGGAGTTGGCGGCCGACGTCTCCGCGGTCATCGCCGCCGAGCGCGGTCTACGTCCCACGGCGGCCGATCTCTCCACAGTCGAGCCGAACGACCTCGCGATGACCGGCGAGGCGGCGACCGCCGGCCAGCGCGAGCGCGTCGGCCGGTGGGGTCAACTGGCCGACCACCCCAGCCTGTTCGGCCCGGTCGTGGACGGCGAGGTACTGCCCACCACGCCGTGGCAGGCCCTCGCCGGCGGTGCGGGACGCGGCATCGACCTGATCGCCGGGCACACGCGGGACGAGTACCGGTTGTTCCTGCCGCCGCAGCCGGGCGCGATCGACAAGGAGGAGATCTCCCGCGCCTTCGCCGTCTACGGTCCCGACCCGGACGCCGAGAGCGCCTACCGCTCCGCCTTCCCGAACGCCTCCGCCGAGGAGCTCTGGGTGCTGGTCCGCTCCGACTGGCTGTTCCGCATGCCCTCGCTCCGGCTGGCCGAGAGCCAGGCGAGGGGCGGCGGGCAGGCCTACGTCTACGAGTTGACCTGGCCCCCGCAAGGCGCCGACTTCCCCTTCGGCGCCTGCCACGGGATGGATCTCCCGCTGCTGTTCGGCGACTTCACCACCGGCTTCGGCCAGATGCTGGGCGCCCGGCCGACGGCCGAAGCCCTCGACCTCTCCGCCCGCTTCCGGAAGGCATGGACCGCCTTCGCCGCCACCGGCGACCCGGGCTGGCCCGCGTTCGACCCCGAACACCGCCTCACCCAGGTGTTCGGCGCACCGCCCACCGTCTCGGCCTACCCCGAGGAGAACTCGCGACGGCTCTGGGAGCACCACGAGTTCCCGCCCGTACCCCTGCTGCCGTAGGCACGCCACGGCCCAGATCCCGCCGCCGACAGCCCTGCCCATAGGGTTCGACCGTGACTGCCACCATGAGTTCCACGAAGGCCCGTGCCGCGCTCCGCACATCGGCGCGCTTTTCCGCGGAGTTGCTGCTGATATTCGCGATGCTCGCAGTCACTCTGTGGCTGCTGGGCCAGATGTGGTCGGTGGTGTGGCCGCTCGTCGTCGGTCTGCTGCTGACGACCCTGACCTGGCCCCTGGCCCGTTTCCTGCGACGCCACGGATGGAAGCCCGCGCTCGCCGCATCGGCCGTGACCGTGCTGTTCCTCCTGGTCGCGGTCGGCGTCGCGGCGCTGATCGCCGTGCCGGTGGCGTCCCAGTCCGGTGAGCTGACCGACGGCGTGGTCGACGGCATCCAGAAGGTGCGCGAGTGGGCGTCCGGGCCCCCGCTGAACATCGGCGACGACGAGATCACCAAGGCCATCGACAGCGCGGTCGCCAAGGCCCAGGACGGCGTCGGCAGCATGGTCACCACGGTGATCACGGGCGTGAGCACCGTCGTCAACGGCCTGGTCACCGCCGTACTCGCGCTCTTCCTGATGTTCTTCTTCCTCAAGGACGGCCCGCGCTTCCTGCCGTGGCTCGCCCGTCAGCTGCCCGGCCGGCTCGCCACCGACATCCCCACCGTGGCGTCGCGCGGCTGGACCACCCTGGGCTCCTTCGTCCGGTCCCAGGCGGCCGTCGGTCTGCTCGACGCCGTACTGATCGGCCTCGGGCTGTGGATCGTGGGGGTGCCGCTGGTGCTGCCGTTGGCGGTGCTCACGTTCGTCTCCGCGTTCGTGCCGATCATCGGCGCCCTGTTCGCGGGTTTCGTCGCGGTCCTCATCGCGTTGGTCTCCAACGGTCTGACGGACGCGCTGATCGTGCTGGCGATCATCGTCGTCGTGCAGCAGTTGGAGGGGAACGTGTTCCAGCCCATGATCCAGAGTCGTGGGCTCGGCCTGCACGCGGCCGTGATCCTGCTGGCGGTGACGCTGGGCGGCAGTCTGGCCGGCATCGTGGGCAGCCTGCTCGCCGTACCGATCGCGGCGCTCATCGCGGTGGTGTGGAACTACGTGCGCGAGGAGCTGAGCGAGCCCTCGCCGGAGCCGACGCCCGAAGGCTGATCCGAGCCGTCTGCGAGGATGTGCCGCATGGATGTGCGCGGCAGGAACCATGTGACCGTGACCGGCGCGGTCGGCGGGCCGGTGGTGATGCTGGCGCACGGCTTCGGATGCGACCAGAACATGTGGCGGCTGGTCGTACCGACGCTGGAGAAGGACTTCACCGTGGTCCTCTTCGACCACGTGGGGTCGGGGAAGTCGGACCCGACGGCGTGGACCCGGGAGCGCTATTCGACGTTGGACGGGTACGCCGACGACGTGCTGGAGCTGTGCCGCGAACTCGCCCTCGGTCCGGTCACGTTCGTGGGGCATTCGGTGAGCGCGATGATGGGCGTGCTGGCCGCCGCGCGGGAGCCCGCGGCGTTCGCCGGTCTGGTGCTGCTGGCTCCCTCACCGTGTTTCGTGGACGACCCGGACACCGGTTACCGGGGCGGGTTCAGCGCCGAGGACATCGACGAGCTGCTGGAGTCGCTGGACGCCAACTATCTGGGCTGGTCGGGCGCCATGGCTCCGGTGATCATGGGCAACCCGGAGCGGCCAGAGCTGGGTGAGGAGCTGACCAACAGCTTCTGCCGTACCGACCCGGAGATCGCCCGGGTCTTCGCCCGGGTGACGTTCCTGTCCGACAACCGCCGGGACCTGGCCCGGGTGAGCGTGCCCACGCTGGTCGCCCAGTGCTCCCGCGACGCGATCGCGCCGCCCGAGGTGGGCGCGTTCGTGCACGCGCAGATTCCGGGCAGCCGGCTGGTCACGCTGAACGCGACGGGACACTGCCCCCAGCTCGCCGCTCCGGAGGAGACCGCCGCGGCGATCGCCGCGTTCGCCGGAGCGGGCGGGTGATGGGCGGGACCAGCGACGCGGAAGAGGGCAGCCCGAGCGAACACCGCGGACCGCGGGACGAACAGGCGCAGTTCTCCGCGCTCCTGGAGGACAGCGCCGAGGACCTGTACGAACACGCGCCCTGCGGCTATCTCTCCACGCTGCTGGACGGCCGGATCGCGAAGGTCAACGCCACCCTGCTGGACTGGCTCGGCCACGAACGCGACGACCTGGTGGGCCGCAGGCACTTCTCCGACCTGCTGACCGTCGGCGGCCGGCTCTACCACGAGACCCACTACGCCCCGCTGCTCATGATGCAGGGCGAGGTCAGCGGCATCGCCCTCGAACTCAAGGCCGCCGACGGCTCGCGGCTGCCGGTCCTGGTCACCTCGACGGTCAAGACGGGCAGCGACGGACAGCCGCTCCTGATCCGCACCACCCTCTTCGACGCCCGCGAGCGCCGCGCCTACGAGACCGAACTGCTGCGCGCCCGCAAGGAAGCCGACCTGGAGCGCGACCGTCTCAAGCGCCTCAACGCCACCCTGCAGAAGACGCTGCTGCCGCCCACGCTGGCGAATGTTCCGGGCCTGGACGTGGCCGCGTACTACCACATCGCGTCCGTCGACGAGGTGGGCGGCGACTTCTACGACCTGTTCCCCCTCGCCGACGGCACCTGGGGTCTCTTCCTCGGCGATGTCTGCGGCAAGGGCGCAGCCGCCGCGGCCCTCACCTCCCTGGCCCGCTACACGCTGCGGGCCGCCGCGGTCTACGACCCCGACCCGGCCACCGTCCTGGCCAACCTCAACACGGTCCTGAACCACGAGTACAACGGGAACGACCCACGCTTCTGCACGGTCGTCTTCGGCCTCCTCACCCCTGACGGGGACGGTTTCCGCATCACGCTGGCCAGCGGCGGACATCCGCCGGCCCTGCTGATGCGGGCGGACGGCACCGCCGATCAACTGCCCACCCCCGGTGGACAGTTGATCGGTGTCCTGCCCGACGCCCACATCGCCACCACCACCGTGCGGCTCGCCCCCGGCGACACCCTGCTCCTGCACACCGACGGATTGACCGAGGCCCACACCGCCACGGACGGCGAGGACCGGTACGGCGACGAAGCGCTCCTCGACTTCTGCCGCGCCCTGGCCCCCACCACCGCGTCGGACACCACGGACGCGGTCCGCGGCCTGCTCGACACCTTCGGCACCGGCGTGGACGACGACACCGCAGTCCTGGCCGTCCACGTGCCCCACTCCACCAGTCAGGAGCAGCAGTGACCGAGGACCTGACTCTCCTCACCCGCGCCACCACCGCCGGGGCGGTCATCGAACTGACCGGGGACCTGGACCATCACACCGCGCCCGAGGTCCGCGCCGCGCTGGCCGAACTCGACCTGCGTCCGGGCCAGCAGCTCGTCCTCGACCTCGCAGGCATCAGGTTCTGCGACTCCACCGGCATCACCATGCTGATCGCCGCCCGCAATCACGCCCTGGCGGCCGACGCGGCCATCGCGCTGGCCGCGGTCCCCGAACGCGTGAGCCGCATCTTCCGCAACGTCGGCCTGGACCAGGTCTTCACCACCCACCCCACCGCCCAGGCCGCCGAAACCGCCTGGCGCCCCCCGACTACCTGACCGTCGACCCCGGCGCCGACCTTGTCGCGTGCCCGCCGGGCCGAGCGGGCGTAGGACGAGATTCCGCGGGCACCTGGACTGCGTTGGTGGGGAGCGGCGCAACGCCTGGGGAGGTCGAGCGCCGCCTCCCTGCCGGATGTCGTGAGGCCGGGGCAGGAGCGTGGCCGGCCTCCTTCTCGATCCACCCGGCGAACCGAGCCCGGAGTAATGACTCGCGCAGTTCTGAGCACTCGGGGGTGGGGAGACACGTCCCCACGACGATCCGCGAAGAAAGGCGCACCATCATGGCTGACAAGCCCCTCAACGGCCACCGCGTACTGGCGCTCGTCACCAACTACGGGGTCGAGCAGGACGAACTGCTGGTCCCGCTCAGGCGACTGCGGCAGGACGGCGCGGACGTCACCGTCGCCGCCGCGACAGCGGACCCGGTGCAGACGCTGGTGGGAGACAAGGACCCCGGCGAGACCGTGCGACCGGATGCCACCTTCGACGTGGTGGATCCCGGCGATCACCAGCTCCTGCTGCTCCCCGGCGGCACCCTCAACGCCGACCAGCTCCGCCTGGAGGACAAGGCCCTCACGATCGTGAAGGCGTTCGCCACGTCGGGACGCCCGATCGCCGCCATCTGCCACGGCCCCTGGGCCCTGGTGGAAGCCGACGTCGTCCGGGGCAGGACCCTGACCTCCTACGCCTCGCTGCGCACCGACATCCGCAACGCCGGAGCCGCGTCCTGGGTCGACGAACCCGTGGTCAGCGACACCTCGGGCGACTTCACCCTGGTCACCTCCCGCACACCCAAGGACCTCGACGCCTTCCTCGACGCGATCGACAAGGCCCTCGTCGGATCCTGACCCATTCGCGAAAAATTCGAAGATCCAAAGATGGGACTCTCCATGTTCAAGGCCATAGCCGACGTACTGCGCTCGATCGGCGGCGCGATCGCCACCGTCGTCACCCTGCCCTTCCGCGCCCTCGCCCGGCTCTTCGGCGGGGCCTCCGACAGCGCGCACGGCCGCCACTGAGAACGCCGATGCGCGCAGGCGGGGTGCGGTTCAGACGGCATCGCCGGCCGCCAGGAAGGCGACGACGGCCGAGGCGGCTCTGCGGTGCCAGTCGCCGCTGTGGCGGAGCATGGCGTGGTCGCCGCCCGGCATCAGGACGACATCGGCGCGGGCGGCCTGCGCGCGGGCGCGTTTCACGAAGGACTCCGATGCCCGGGGGTCGGTGACCCGGTCGCGGTCGCCGTGGAGGACGACGACGTCCTTGTCCAGCAGGTGGGCCACCGGCTCGCCGTCGGGGCACCACGGCGCCAGGGCCAGGACGGCACGCACCTGGGGCGCGGCCGCGGCTCGCAGGGCCGCCCGGCCGCCCATCGAGTGGCCCACGAGAACGGTCGGGAGGTCGCCGTGGTCTCGGGAGAGCTCCGCCAGCGCGCGCCGGGTGTCGTGCAGGGGATCGGCGTCGGCGCCGTTCCAGCCGCGCACGCGATAGCGGACCTCACCGAGCAGCACGTCGTCGGGTGCCGCCGCGGCGACCGCCCGCAGGAAGGGCCGCATCCGTACGGCCGCCGGGTGCCAGGGGCGCGAGGGCGCGCGGCTGTCCTCCTTGCCGCCGTGCAGGAACAGCACCGCGGCCCGGGGCGCGGGCGGGACGCGGCGCGTCACCAGCGCCGGCGCGGACGCTCCCGCCGCCTCGCCGACGGATGCGTGCTCGTGCCCTGCCATCTGTGCTCCTCGTCGCCCTGTGCTCGCGTCGCCGGGATCACCGGCCCCATCGGTGATTCGTCACCGCGCGGGCGACGGCTTGGCCGATCGTGGGACGTATTGTCCGTTCTCCGCCCCTCTGCCCGCGCCGTCCGGCGCCACCTGCGATTTCATCACCGCATGGCCAATCCGCGGGCTCCGCGGCTTCGGATTACGCCCGGAAATGTCTCTACCACGGAGGACCCCCGTGAAAGAAGCCGTGCATATCGGCAGAAATCCATCGACGGAGCCGGATCTGCAGGAGCTGGTGGGCCGCGTGGCACTGGGAGACGAACGGGCGTTCGCTTCTGTGTACGACACCGTCGCGAGCCCGGTCCTCGGTGTCGTACGGGCCGTGCTGCGCGATCAGGCACAGTCCGAGGAGGTGACCCAGGAGGTCCTCGTGGAGGTGTGGCGCACCGCTCCGCGCTACCGTCAGGACCGCGGGACGGCCATCAACTGGATCCTCACCCTCGCCCACCGCCGCGCCGTCGACCGGGTCCGCTCGGTGGAGGCCGCGGCCGCCAGGGACCACAAGGCCGCGCTGCTGGACCGGACGCCCGAGTACGACGAGGTGACCGAGCAGGTGGAGGCCCGGCTGGAGCGGGAGCAGGTGCGCCGCTGTCTGCGCACGCTGACCGAGATCCAGCGGCAGTCCGTCACCCTCGCCTACTACCGCGGGCTCACCTACCGCCAGGTCGCGGAAGCCCTCGCGGTTCCGCTGGGCACCGTCAAGACCCGACTGCGCGACGGTCTCATCCGGCTGCGCGACTGCCTGGGGGTGACCGCGTGATCACCGCCGATCTGCACCGGATGACCGGCGCCTACGCCCTGCACGCCCTGCCCGACGACGAACGCGAAGCCTTCGAGCGACACCTCACGGACTGCGAACCGTGCACCCAGGAGACCGCCGAACTGACCGCCACCGCGGCCCGCCTCGGCCTCGCCGTCTCCGCCGCGCCCCGCCGGGAGATGCGCCAGGAGGTGCTGCAGAGGATCACCGGCGTCCGGCAGGAATCCCCCGGCGGACCGGCACCGGCCCGTTCCGTCCGTACGGTCCTGAGCGCACGGCTGCTGTCCAGGTGGGCGCTGGCCGCATGCCTCGCCGGAGCCGCCGCGCTCGGCGGAACGGCGGTGTGGCAGCACCAACGGGCAGAGGACGCCTCGAACCAGGCGCGCCGGGCCGAACAGCGCACGGACGAGATCGCCGCCGTACTGGCCGCGCCCGACGCCAGGACCCGGGCCGCGGCGCTGGGTGGCGGCGCGACCGGAAGTGTCGTGGTCTCCCGCGATCAGGACAAGGCCGTGTTCGTCGTCTCCAAGATGGCGCATCCGGCCGCCGGCAAGGTGTACCAACTGTGGTTCGACGACGGCGGCACCATGCGGTCCGCCGGTCTGATGGACCCCGGCCGCAGCGACCAGGCCGTCCTCATGCGGGGTTCCGTGGACGGAGCCTCCGGCATGGGCGTCACCGTCGAACCCGCGGGCGGCTCGAAGCAGCCCACGACCACGCCGGTCGCCCTGCTGGCATTCCCCACTTGAGGAACAGCACGACGACCGGCGTGAGAAGACCTGGTCCCGTCCCCTCGGCGGGACCAGGCGTCATTTGGGCGGCCGCGGAAAGAAGCCGCTGGTACGGGCCATGTACTCGGCGAATCCCGGGCGTTCGGCCATGTGCCGCTCCAACAGGCGCTTCCCGCTGCCCCAGATGAGCAGATAGCTCATCACCAGCGGCGACACGACCGTCGCGACGGCGGCCCCGGCCGAATCGCAGGCGATCAGATACAGCCCCCACCAGACGCAGAAGTCACCGAAGTAGTTGGGGTGCCGGGTCCAACTCCACAGCCCCGCGTCCATGATCCGGCCACGGTGGGCCGAATCCCTTTTGAACCAGGCGAGTTGGGCGTCCCCGACGGCTTCGAAGCCCACCCCGAACACCACCAGGACCGCACCGGCCACGGCGAACCCCGTCACCGGACCGGACACGTACTGCGCGGCCTGGACCGGCAACGACACCAGCCACACCAACGCGCCCTGGAGGAGATAGACCATGCGCAGCGCGTACAGGTTCCGGCTGCCCGGAGCCTTGCCCAACAGCTGCTCGTAACGCGGGTCCTCCCCGTGCCCGCGCCCCCGCCGGGCGATGTGCAGCGCCAGCCGCAGTCCCCACAGCGCCGTCAGTACGGTGACCAGGTACCGGCGACCCGGATCCCCGCTGCCCGCCGAGGCCACGCAACTCACCACGGCGACCGCGGTGAAGGCGACTCCCCAGGCGACGTCGACGATCCGATGCACACCACGGCGTACGGCGACCGCGAACGTGACCAGCATGACCGCGAGCGAGGCCGCCGCGGCCCAACCGAGATTGGCCGCGAAGGCACTCCAGTCGAGGCCGCTCACAGCCGGTCCAGCCCTGCGAGGTTCTCCTTGGTGAGCAGGT
This sequence comes from Streptomyces sp. NPDC001002, assembly GCF_053599215.1. Taxonomy (NCBI): domain Bacteria; kingdom Bacillati; phylum Actinomycetota; class Actinomycetes; order Kitasatosporales; family Streptomycetaceae; genus Streptomyces; species Streptomyces sp. NPDC001002. The sequence continues at coordinate 50,636 of NZ_JBSFLV010000058.1, forward strand.
ACTGCTGAACGTCGAGGTATCCGGCGCGGAAGCCCGCTTCGGAGTAGGCGAGGTAGAGGGTCCACATGCGGCGGAAGACCTCGTCGAAGCCGAGGGCCGCGACCTCGTCGGCGCGTTCGGTGAAGCGTTCGCGCCACAGTCGCAGGGTCTCGGCGTAGTGCGCGCCGTAGCCGTCCCTGCGGGCGATCCGCAGGTCCGTGTGGTCGCGCACGGTCTCGGCCACCGCCTCGACCGAGGGCAGCAGACCGCCGGGGAAGATGTACTTCTGGATCCAGGTGAAGGTGTTCCTGCTGGCCAGCATCCGCTCGTGCGGCATGGTGATGGCCTGGAGGACCGCGCGGCCTCCGGGTGCCAGACGGGCGTCGAGGGTGCGGAAGTACTCGGGCCAGTATTCGGCGCCGACCGCCTCGACCATCTCCACGCTGACGACGGCGTCGTACGTGCCGCCGGCCTCGCGGTAGTCGCACAGGTCGATGCGGACGCGGTCGGAGAGGCCGGCCTCGGCGACTCGCCGCAGGGCGAGTTCGCGCTGTTCGTGGGAGAGGGTGAGCGAGGTGACGCGGGCCCCGCGCGCGGCGGCGCGGAGGGCGAGCTCGCCCCATCCGGTGCCGATCTCCAGGAGTCGGGTGCCCTCGCCGACGTCGGCAAGGTCCAACAGGCGGTCGATCTTGCGGTGTTGGGCGGCGGCGAGCAGGGACCGGTCGGCGGGGAGAGCACGGAAGAGGGCGGCGGAGTAGGTGAGGGTGTCGTCGAGGAAGAGGGCGAAGAGGTCGTTGGACAGGTCGTAGTGGCGGCTGATGTTGGCGCGGGCGCCGTCGGGTGTGTTGCGCTGGGCGTGCGGTCGGCGCAACGCCCATAGCCCGCGCAGTCGTTGGAGCGGGGCCGGGATCAGCTCGGCCGCGTTGGCGGCGAGCACGGTCAGAACGGCCACCAGGTCGGGGGCGTCCCACTCCCCCGCCATGTAGGACTCACCGAAGCCGATCAGTCCCTGTCCGCCGATACGGCGGTGGAACGCCTTCGAGTCGTGGATGTCCAGCACCGGACCGCCCAGGCCTGCCGTGGTGCCGTCGGCGAACCGCACGCGCAGCGGCAGGCGTTCGAAGGTGCGGCGCAGTACGGTCGCGGTGACGGTGGTGGTGACGGCCGAGGCCTTCGCGGGTGCGGCCACGTCGGGCCAGCGCACGGCATCGACACCGGCGGTCGGGGACGGCGGGGCCAACTGCCGTGCGGTGGAACGGGATTCGGCGGTCCTCATGCTGCGTTCTCCGGGTCATGGTGGGCGGGACGGGGTTGGACGGGCAGTCGGCGCAGGTAGAGACGGATGCCGTGGAGGCGGATGGCGGCGGACACCGCGAGGGTCGACCACGGGTGGCGCAGGGCCAGCCGCAGCAGTGCGCCGGGGGTGACGTCGTGGCGCGTGCCCCGGACGGTCGCGGTGAAGGGCCGTCCACCCGCGCGCTCCAACTGCACGGTGACATCGAGCTGTTCACGGGGACCTGGCAGCCGCATGCGGTAGCGGCCGTCGACGGGGAAGAACGGCGAGACGTAGAACTCCTTGTCGACGCGCGCCGATCCGGTCTCGTCCGGGAACAGCAGATAGCTGTGCCGCTCGCCGTAGGTGTTGTGGACCTCGGCGACCACGCAGCGCGGGGAGCCGTCGCGGTCGTGGCACCAGTAGAGGGTCAACGGATTGAACACGTACCCGAACACTCGCGCATGGGTCAGCATCACGACCGGCCCGCCCGCCAGGTCCACACCGTGCGCGGCGAGGAAGGCGTCAAGCCCGGCACGGACGGACACGTGATCCCCGCGGAAGTGGTCGCGCGGATCGAAGCGCGCCAACGGCCACAGCACGCGCGGGAGTTCGGGTGGATGGTCGGGGTCGATCAGCCACATGTACGTGCGATGGCGCACCGCGTGCCGGACGGGCGAGGTCCGTACGTGACTGACCGCGCAGCGATAGAGGGCCGGTTCAACCGTCACCAGCGCACCCCCAGGGCCGCGGCGGCCATGGCTCCGGAACGGCAGCCGTCCTCGTGGAAACCCCAGCCGTGGTAGGCGCCGGCATAGACGGTCACGGCGCTGTTCAGCTCATGCAGCCGTCGCTGTGCGGCGACCGACTCCGGCGTGTAGACGGGGTGTTCGTACGTCATCCGCGCCAGCACCCGCCGCGGGTCCACCCGGTCCTCGCCGTTCAACGTGACGACGTATCTCTCGGGTGCGTCGAGGCACTGGAGCCGGTTCATGTCGTAACTGACCCGCACCTGACCGGAGTCGGCGGCGCAGGTCGGCATGAGGTAGTTCCACGAGGCACGGGCGCCCCGGGCTCGGGGCAGCAGGCCCGGGTCGGTGTGCAGGAGCGTGGTGTTGCGGGAGTAGCGGAAGGCGCCGAGGACCTCTTTCTCCAACGGGGTGGCGTCCGCGAGCAGTTGGAGCGCCTGGTCCGGGTGGGTGGCGACGACCACGGAGTCGTACGACCGTGTGGTGCCGTCGTGCGTGACGACCTCGACGCCGTCGGACGTACGGCGAAGAGCGCGGACCGGGGCTGCGAGGCGCACCGAGTCCAGGCGCTCGGCGACGCGGTCGACGTACGAACGTGAGCCGCCGGTGACGGTGCGCCAGGTCGGTGCGCCGGTCACCGCGAGCATTCCGTGGTGCTCCAGGAAGCGGAACAGGTAGACGGCCGGGTAGCGCTGGGCGGTGACGGCGTCGCAGGACCACACCGCCGACACGAGCGGGGTCATGAAGTGGGCGCGGAAATAGGCGGAACAGCCCTCCCGGTCGAGGAACTCGCCCAGGGTGAGGGTGCTTTCGGGCTCGCGTGCCAGGGTGCGGCGCGCCGCGCGGTGGAAGCGGGGCACCTCGGTGAGCATGCGCAGATAGGCGCCGCGCAGTGCGGTGCGCGGCGAGGCGAACAGGCCGGCGAGTCCGCGCGCTCCGGCGTACTCCAGGCCGCACCCCTCGCACCGCACCGACATGCTCATCTCCGACTCCTGCGTGGCGACGCCGAGTTCGTCGAAGAGGCGCAGCAGGTGCGGGTAGGTGCGGCGGTTGTGCACGATGAAGCCCGAGTCGACGCGGCGGGACACCCCGTCGGTGCCCGTCAGTTCGTGGGTGTGGGCATGCCCGCCGAGCCGGTCGTCGGCCTCGTACAAGGTGACGTGGTGGACGCGGCTCAGCACATACGCGGCGGTCAGCCCGGCCACGCCGGAGCCCACGACGGCCGTACGCCGCCGCGCGTGCTCCGCAGCAATCCCGGCTGCATCTTGCGGGCCGCGCTCCGCATCCCTGGCCGCCCGCTGCAGCCCTCGCGCCGTGCCATTCCCGGCCGCCTTCAGCAGCCCGCGCTCCGCACCATCGCCGGTCGCCCCCTGCAGCCTGCGCTCCGCATCATCCGCGGCCGCCTCCTGCGGCCCGCGCGGCGCACCTCCCTCGGCCGCTTCCTGCCGCCCGCGCGACACGCCTCCCCGGACCGCTTCCTGCCGCCCGTGCGGCCCGCTCCCCGGCGCGCGTGACATCGGTTCTCCTCCCGGTCGCGAACTCTGATCTCGCGCGTAATCCGAGGCCGGGGAGGGCGCGGATTGGCCGGGGGCGGATCTTCTTGAGATCCGGGCGGGAGGTCGGTTCAGATCCGGGCAGGACGTCGGTTGCGATCCGGGCGGGAGGTCGGTTCACATCCGGGCAGGACGCCGGGGCGGTACCTCGTCGAGATACCGCCCCGCCCGGCGGCGAGGTCAGACCAGGCCGGTGACGGTCACGGTGACCTGCGCCGACGTCGTGTCCGCGGGGAACAGCTGCGCCACGCGTTCCTCGACGGTGCTCCGGGCGGCGCGGGCGACGTCCACGCTGCGCACGTGCCGGAGTGCGACCAGGCGGATCTCGACGCGCCATACCTCCGCGCCGTCGGGCCTGCTCACCCGCACCCCGGACGGCGGCGCGGACCGCGTGCTCCCGTCCGTCCGGGACAGGGTGGAGCGAAGCCTCCCGGTGAGCCCCGGCCGGAGAAAGGCCACACCCGGGACGGCCTCGACGGCCCGGGCGATCTCCTCGGCGAGCGTGGCGTGTGCGGTGTGCTGGGTCATCGGGCACGGCCTTCCTGGCTGTCGGCCGGGGTGTCGAGGAGGTCGGTGACACGGATGTCCACGGCCGCTGTGGGCATGCCCAGCTCACGGTCCGCCGCGTCCCGCACCCGTCCGCGCACCTGCTCGGCGAGCTCGGGGAGGTAGGCGTCGACCGGGGCGTGGATGTCGAGGCGGACCTCGACCACCGCACCGACCTCGACAGTGCCGCCTTCGACCACGGGCAGCAGCCGGCAGGAGCCCGCCCGGACGCCGGGCACGCTCTCGGCCGCGGCGCGCAGGCTTCGAGCAGCGACCGCTTCCATGATCCAGAGATCCTCGCCGGGCTCCCCAAGCGGCAACGGCCGGCCGGGGCGCAGTTCGAGGCGTACGACGTCCATGACCCGCCGCGTCAGCGAGGTCACCTCGGAGGCGGACGGCTCCGCGGAGTCGTCGCGCAGATCTCGTACGGCCGTTTCCAACTGGTCGAGATCCTGTACGGCTTCTTGGCAGTGCGGGCAGGTCAGCAGGTGCGGGTCGTCCGTCTGCCGCTCCCAGTCGTCCCAGACCTGGGAGAGCAGCCGTCCGCAGGCCAGCCGCTCGTCCTCGCTGCCGGGTCCGTGGTCGGTCGGGTCGGTGTGGGCGGTCATCGCCAGGCCCCCATTGCTTGTGTCAGGCAGCGGCGTGCGCGGAAGACGCGGGCGCGGACGGCGTCTTGGCTGATGCCGACCACCTCCGCGATGTGTTCGTAGGACTGGCCGTCCAATTCTCTCAACACCCAACAGGCGCGCTGTTCGGCGGACAACAGATCGAGGGCCTCGCGCAGTTCACGGACCGCGTCTCGGCCCTCGGTGATCCGGGCCGGAGAGGTGGCGTGCTCGGCCGCGGGCAGGTCGGCTGCCGCGTCCAGCGGTGCCACGGGTCTGCGGGCCCGCAGCACGTTCAGACAGCGGTTGGTGACGATGCGGTACATCCACGTGCCGAAGGAGGAGTGCCCGTGGAACTCCGGCAGTCTCCGCCAGGCGCTGAGGAAGGCGTCCTGCACGGCGTCCTCGGCCTCGGGACGGGTGTCCAGCAGGCGGGTGGCCAGCCGGATCAGCATCGGCGCGTGGCGCTGGACGAGCACGGCGAAGGCGTCCTCGTCCCCTTCCGCGGCCCGGACCGCCAGCAGGGCGTCGTCCGTCTCGCCCCCGGTGTCCGGTGGTGCGGTCTGTGTGTGGGCGCCCGCCACTGGGCGGCTCCTCTCGTCCGGTCTCTGAAGGGTTGGACACCGCTGCGCCGTGCCTGTGACGCACCACTGACGCACCACTTTTTGAAGCGGGCACCGTACTCATGCCCCTCGACCGGCAGAAGCACCGCCTCGATTTCCTGAGCGAAATCCGGGTTTCCGCTCGCTCAGTCAAGCGAGTCGAATCCGAGGCCGCCTTTATCCGTAGCCGGAGGAGGCGCGGATTGGTCCGGAAAAAAGGTTCGCTCGATCGGGAGATCGACCAATCCATCGGGCTTTCCGAACCGGATTCCCACCGTGACCGACCACGAGCAGCACATTCGACAGCGCCTCGGCTGGACGCGCCTCTCCCTTGGCGCGGTCAGCGGTGTGCTGGCCGGGTTCGCCTCGCTCGCCGTCGCTGAGCTGGTGTCGGCGGCCGTACGACCGCAGGCCGGTCCGGTCGTGGCGGTCGGAGGCGCGGCGATCGACCGGACACCGGCGGCCGTGAAGGACTGGGCGATCCGGCATTTCGGCACCAATGACAAGCTGTTTCTCCAGCTCGGAATTCTCGCGGTACTGGCTCTTTTCGCGCTGTTCCTGGGATGTGTCGCCCTGCGATTTCGGCGCGTCGGGGCCGCCGGTGTCCTGCTTTTCGGGGCCGTCGGAGCGGTCGCGGCAACCAGCCGCCCGGATTCGACCGGCCTCGCCGACGCGCTGCCCTCCGTGACGGGCGCCTTGGTGGGAGCGGCGGTGCTCTACGTCCTGGTGGGCCGCCTGGTCCGCCGGGACCCCGCGTCCGAATCCGCCGCCGGCATGGACGAGACTCCACCTCCCGGCACCGGCTGGGACCGCCGTGGCTTCGTGCTCGCGGCGACCGCGGCCGCGGCAGCCTCCGCCGGGGCGGGCGCGCTGGGCCGGACCCTGAACGGTTCGAGCGGCCGGGACGCGGTCGCCTCACGCAACAACCTCACGCTGCCCCGCCCCGCATCCGCCGCCCCCGCCGTACCCAAGGGCGCTCAGCTGCGGATCCCCGGGGTCAGTCCCTTCACCACACCGAACGGCGATTTCTACCGCGTCGACACCGCCCTGGTGGTCCCCAAGGTCGATGCCACGACCTGGCGGCTGCGCATCCACGGCACGGGCGTACGCCGTCCGCTCACGCTCTCCTTCGACGATCTGCTGCGGCGCGAACTGATCGAGCGGGACATCACGCTCACCTGCGTGTCGAACGGGGTCGGCGGCCCGTACGTCGGCAACGCCCGCTGGATCGGCGTACGCCTGGCGGATCTGCTGGCCGAGTGCGGCGTGCGGCGACCCTCCGAGGGCGGTCCGGCCGACCAGTTGGTGGCCCGCTCGGTGGACGGCATGACGATCGGGAGCCCGGTCGAGGACGTCCTGGACGGCCGTGACGCGCTGCTCGCCATCGGCATGAACGGCGAACCGCTGCCCTTCGCGCACGGCTTCCCGGTCCGCATGGTGGTGCCCGGCCTGTACGGCTTCGTCTCCGCCTGCAAGTGGATCAAGGACATCGAGCTCACCACGTTCGACTCCTACGACCCCTACTGGGTCAAGCGCGGCTGGGCGCGGAAGGCGCCGATCAAGACCGAGTCGCGCATCGACACCCCGAAGCCGTTCGCCCGGCCCAGGACCGGCACCGTCATGGTCGCCGGGGTCGCCTGGGCCCAGCACCGCGGCATCGACAAGGTCGAGGTCCGCGTGGACGACGGCCCCTGGCAGCGGGCCCGCCTCGCCGCCGAGGACACCCGCGACACCTGGCGCCAGTGGTCCCTGCCCTGGCAGGCCACCAAGGGCGGCCACACCCTCACCGTGCGCGCCACCGACCGGACCGGCGAGCTCCAGACGGAGAAACGCGCGCACACCATCCCCGACGGCGCGAGCGGCTGGCACTCCGTGGTCGTCACCGTCGACTGACCCCCGAGCCGCCTTCCCCAACCCCCATGTGAGGGCAGCTCAGGCTGCCCCGAGCAACCCTCAACCCACGCTCGATCAACCCTCGATCAACAGGAGAAACGCCATGAACACACGTATCCGCCGTACCGCCGTCGTCCTCGCCGCCGCGGCCGTCCTCCCGTTCGCGCTCAGCGCCTGCGGCGACAACGGCAGCGACTCCGACTCCGCGAAGTCCGACACCTCCAGCAAGGCATCCGCGTCCGCATCCGCCCCCGACGACGACATGGCCGGCGCCGGCGCGACGATGTCCGACCAACCCTTCGGTACGGCCTGTTCGGGCGTCCCGAAGAGCGGTGCGGGTTCCTTCGACGGCATGGCCAAGGACCCGGTCGCCACCGCCGCCTCCAACAACCCGGCTCTGTCCACCCTGGTCGCCGCGGTCAAGAAGGCCGGCCTGGTCGACACGCTCAACAACGCGCAGAACATCACCGTGTTCGCGCCCACCAACGACGCCTTCGCCAAGATCCCGAAGGCGACGCTGGACAAGGTCCTGGCCGACAAGGCCCAGCTGACGAAGATCCTCACGTACCACGTCGTCGGCCAGAAGCTCGCCCCCGCCGACCTGGAGAAGGGCTCCTTCGACACCCTGGAGAAGGCCAAGGTCACCACGGCCGCACGGGGCGTGCGGCACTGCGGGCAGAGCTCCGGCTCGGCGCGGTCCGGCACGGCGGACAGG